>JALYVR010000018.1 GCA_030853145.1 Chloroflexota bacterium
GCTGGGGGAGGAGGCCATTTACACGGACGCGGCATGCCGGGTCCCTACGCGGATGGAGGGAACATTTCAGAAAAGCGTAAAACGAGTCAGCGCCTAATCGACTGCGAAGCGCTCCTCGTGCTCAACCGGTTCGGAGGGGGCCCGGCCCTCGCGTACAAGCTCAACGCTGACATTGTGTAGCACATAGCCGTGACTGTGCTCGCCCATATGATGAGCGTCGGCGGACGCATCGCGCTGGATCATGTTCAGATGCGCGCTACAGATGGAGCGTAATGCATAGTCATCACCATAGGCATCTACCTGGTAGACGCCGGCGGCCACAATATCCGCGTCATGCCACACATTAATGGCCACACCTTCGCGATCCTTTATGCTCAGCGCCAGCGAATTTCCGCCGGCCGTGAGCCAGTACGAATCCGTCGCGTTCTCGCCTGTATCGTGAAGAATCGTGACGTATGTCTCCATGCTTAGATAGGGGAAGCTGAAAGTGATCGCGACCCGCGATCTATCATCAGCCACCGCATAGCTTACGAAAACCTCTAGCGTTCTGTTATGCATATTTCACCTCGTATCAGGACCGCAAACAGCCGTATTCTCTCTTTATAAATGCACCTTTGCTCTCTAAATATAGTTCATATTTGCCTCATTGTCCAATAAAATGGTCTCACAATGTGGTCACAAAGGCCCTTAGCGCCCACCCATAGTAAGAGCCATAATGGCATTCTGCGCGTGCATACGGTTCTCGGCCTGGTCATATACAACCGAGTGCGGGCCGTCGATCACGGCATCCGTGACTTCAACGCCGCGGTCGGCCGGGAGGCAGTGCATGTAGATGGCATCTTCTTTGGCCAGTGCCATGATGCGCTCGTCGCAGATCCAGTCCTTGTACTGACGAATGGTATCCACCAGTTTCGAGGGGTCCTTGACCGCCACCAGCGGGCCCCAGCTCTTGGGATAGACGATATCGGCATCCACGAAGGCCTCGTCCATATCATGCACGACCTTGAAGCTGCCTCCTGTCTTGCGCGCATTGGTGGCGGCATTATCCAGGATAGCGGGCATCAGCTCGAATTCAGGCGGGTGCGCCAGCGTGACATCGGCCCCGAACTGCGTGAAGAGTTCAATCACCGATTGCGGCAGAGAGAGGGGCTTGGTGTACGAGGTAGCGTAGGCCCAGGACATCACGACCTTCTTGCCACGCAGCTCGCCCTTCTTCTCGATACAGGTCATGAGGTCAGCCATGGCCTGGCAGGGATGATAGACATCGCACTGCATATTGATCACAGGCACCGAGGCATATTCGGCCACCTCGCGCAGATAGGTATTGCCCTCGCCCCAATCGCAGTGCCGGATGGCGATGCCGTGTCCATAGGACGAAAGGATCTTGCCGATCTCCTTGGGCGTGTCGCCATGCGAGATCTGCATCTTGTCAGGCTCCAGGAAGACACCGTGCCCGCCCAGGCGCGTCATGCCTGCCTCGAAGGAGGTACGCGTGCGCGTTGAGGAAAAGAAGAACAGCATGAATAAGGTCTTATCAGCCAGCAGGCGTGTAGGTAGATCGAGGCCCCACTTCATCTTGAGGTCAAAGGCCAGGTGCAGTACGGTCTCCAGTTCCTCTCTGGTCCACTCCTGGGTGCTGATAAAGTCACGTCCACGCAGATTTGTTTTCATAGTCTATCGTCCTTCTCGTCTATTGTTGTGTGTCCGGCATAATCCATGTGCCAGTCTGGCCCGCGAGGGCCTGGCCGATGGTCTCCGGCATCGTAATCAGGGCGGCGCGGCCCCCACGCTCCAGGTAGTCGATGATCGCGCGCACCTTGGGTCCCATGCTGCCTTTGGCGAAGTGTCCCTCGTCATAGTAGCGCCGGGCCTCGCTCAAGGTAATCGTATCCAGGTCGCGCTGGTCGGGCTTGTGGAAGTTCAGGGCCACCTTCTCGACAGCAGTTGAGATGAGCAAGAGATCGGCGTTGATGGCGCTGGCCAGCAGGCTTGATGCCAGGTCCTTGTCGATCACCGCCTCGACGCCGGCGAGCATGCCGTCGTCTCCACGCACAACCGGGATGCCACCGCCGCCTACAGCTACCACGATGAGGCCATCCTTAATCAGCGCTTCGATGGCCTCGCGCTCGATAATCTCGCGCGGCTGGGGAGACGGCACCACGCGCCGCCAGCCACGGCCCGCATCCTCAACCATCGCCCAATGCTCGCGCGCCATCCTGTCCTGCGCCTCCTGCGCGCTATAAAAGGAGCCGATGGGCTTGCTGGGATTGCGTAGCGCCGGATCGTCTTTAGCCACCAACACCTGCGTCACCACCGTCACGCACTGCCGCTGGATGCCGCGCCGCAAGAATTCGTTGTGCAGCGCCTGCTGAATCATGTAGCCAATGGCACCCTGCGTATCCGCCCCGCAGGAGTCGAGCGGCACCGTGTGCAGCGCGGAACTGGCAAGCTCCGAGCGCAGCAGAATGAAGCCAACCTGCGGCCCATTGCCATGCGTAATAACCACGTTCCAACCCTGCGCGATCATACTGGCTATATGAATTGCGGTCTCGCGCACGGCGTTGAACTGGTCGGGGACGCTTTTGTGCGCCTCGTCTTTGATCAGCGAGTTGCCGCCAATGGCGACTACAGCGAGTTTTGTCATAGCGCCTGCTCCAGAAACAGGGGCAGCATGGCGTAGAAGTCGGCGCACTGCACGACTTCGGCGGCCGGCACCTGGTCGAGGGTCGTATGCGCCCAGTGCTCTTCGCCGGGGCCGAAGCCGATAGCCGGGATACCAGCCTTGCCCATCCAGTAGGTGGCGTTGGTGGAGAACACCCACTTGCCGGTTTTGGCCGGGCGTCCATAGCAACTCTCGAAGGTGGCCTTGCTGGCCTGCACATAGGCGTGCTCCTCCGGCAGCGCCCAGGCCGGGAAGATCTTCTCCACCGGGAAGACGAACCCTGTATAGCTCGGCTCCTTGTACATAGGCACCACGATCTCCGCCTGCTCGGCATTGGGCAAAGCGCGCAGCTCGTTCAACACGATCTCCCTGGTCTCGGCCGGGTGCATGCGCCGGTCAAGATAGATGCTGCACTCATCGGGCACGGCATTGAGCGAGACGCTGTGCGTGCTGACGCTGGTGACAGTAATAGAGCCAGGGCCGAGGAATGGATCTGGACGCAACCTGAGTTCCTGGTGCAGCCGCTCAACGCCCTGGATGAAGGGGATGGCCTTGTAGAGCGCGTTATCGCCACGTTCGGGCGCGCTGGCATGGCAACTGCGCCCCTTGAAGGTCACGCTGACCTCGGTGCGTCCACGATGCCCGCGATAGATCTCCATATTGGTCGATTCGCCCACCACAACGTAATCGGGGCGGATGCCTTCATACTGGACCAGCGCGTTTCCGGAGATGCCATCGCACCACTCCTCCATGTTCCCGAAATAGTAGAGCGTCCAGTCTTTGGCCAGGCCCAATTTCTTGAGCGCCGCCATGGCGTAGATCATCGGCGGCGTCGAGCACTTCTCGTCGCCCGCGCCAAGCCCGTAGATAATGCCGTTCTCGACCTTGCCCTTGAAGGGGTCCCACTCCCATTGCGCCGGGTCCGCCACGCCTACGGTGTCGATATGGCTGTCGTAGAGCAAGATACGCGGGCCGTCGCCGATGCGCCCCAGCAGGTTGCCCATCGAGTCACGCCGCACCTCGTCGAAATCCAGTTCGCGCATACGCGCCCCAATGGCGTCGCCCACCGGCCCGATCTGACTATCGAAGCTGGGGATGGCCACGATGTCACGCAGGAACTGGATCATCGTCTCGTGGTGCTGCGCCAGTTCCTGCTGCACAGCCCGTTGGGCCTCTTGTAGGTTCATAACACATCTCCAATTATTGCGCTATCGCCCTCAGCGTTGCAATATGGCGCCCGCAAGAGGCGCCACTACACATAGAGCGGCAATTGATGTTTGTCAGTCCACTAACAGGGCGCTTAACAATCTACAAAATTCGGCTCGCACAGCCGAAAAACCGGGCCTGGGACTCTCCGGGAAGCCTTTCACCTGCCGCGCACCTGGGATGCGAGCGGTAAGCGTGGCGGCGAGCGCGTGCGGGTGGACAGGGTTGTCTGACCCGGCGGGCATGACTGCAACAGGGAATCCCTGCTCTCCAAGCGCCTCGGCATCCCTGGTCGCGACCCCGCGCATGAGATCACCCGCCGTGATCGCTTTGCCCGTCTCCCGTATGATGCGTGCCGCGTCCTGTGTCTGGCAGGCGGCGAAAGAGGCCGCCAGGCGCTCGTCATGTAATAAAGCGAAACCCCAGAGGAACCCCGGTTGCTCCTCGTGGGGAGGCGGCACGCCCTGCTCGCGCAGCATGTCAAGATAGGCCTGTGTCCCCACCTGCTGCACGAAGTCCGCTGTGCGCGTGAAAAGCGCGGCATCGTCGTCATCGCGCGCGGCAGGCCAGCAGAGCAGCAGCGAACGCACGCGCGCCGCTTCGCGCAGCCCGAAACGTATGGCCGCCGAGCAGCCGTTCGAGCCGGCCACAATATGCGCTCGCTCCGCACCGGCATCGCGCAGCACGGCCGCAAAATCGGCGGCCTCGTCATCCCATGTGTACGCTCCAAAGAGGGCCGATGTCTGCCCCCCGCAAAAACGCCGGTCTGGCACCAGCACACGGTACCCCGCCGCTACCAGGTCCGCCGCAATGCCAGGCTGCACCCAGAATTGCTCGCCATTCGCTGGTTCAAAAATCCCGCCATGAATCAACAGGACCGCCGGACCCTGACCCAGGTCGCTGTACCAGACCCGCGCGTCTCCATGTTCGACAAAAGGCATAACGCAAGCACTCCTATAAGATTGGAATATGGCGCCCGCGAGGAGCGCCACTACACATACGGCGCATTCACATAATGCACGCGTTTGGTATCCAGCACGCCGCGCAGCAACGCCTGCATGCGATAATAGTTGACCATCGAGACCACGTGATCGGGCCGGTGAGCGTACGGCTCGCGCGCGGGATCTGGCCTGGCCAGTTCGGGATCGCGTACCTCCCAGGCGAGCAGTTTATCCGTCGAAGGCTGGATCGTCAGTTGCGTCACGCCGTCGTCGAAGAGCGCGCGGTCGCCGTCGCGCTGCACCTCCAGCGAGTAGGTCTGGCCCTTGATGCGTCCCACCAGGCGCTCTGTAGCGTCCTCGCGCTCGACATAGAAGCCATCGTGGTTAGGGCGGCCCTCCCAGGCGGCGCGCGAGCCGAAGAAGCCAGGCTTCTCGATGAAGGGACCACCATATTCGGGGCAGAAGGTGTCGCAATTGCCGCATTCGTTGCAGAAATCGGCGAAGTTGGCAAGCTGGTGCGCCTGCTCGATAAAGAACTCGTGCCGCTCGTCGGGCAGCAACGCGCCGCGCGTCAGGCGATAGTCGCGATACTCGAAGCGCGCCGGCTCGACCTCAAAGACGAAGTTGGCGTCGTTGGGGCAGACGGGCACGCACTTATCACAGGAGATACAGTCGAAGGTGTAGAGGTGACTATTGATCTTGCGCGGCTCCTTGCTGTTCTGCGTCCAGGCATAGCGCGCATCCTGGGTGGTCTCTTCCGCAATGATAGCCGTGTTGCGCACGATAGCCTGATCGAGGTCGCCATTGACCGCATCGCCCTGCGCGCGCGCCTTGAGGATATACTCGTTGATGCTGTGCGCATCCACCTTGCGCATAGCGGTCTCCAGGTCCTTCAGGTAGCCCTCCTGGCGAGCGTAACCCTTGGGTTTGAGCAGGTCGGTGCAGACGGTGACCGGCGCGAGGCCCATAGCCACGACGTTGGCGAAGTTGCGCCGCTCGATGCCGGCGGCGAACGAGATCGGGTAGCGCGTGCTGGCGACGGCGCGCCACTCGGCCAGCAGGGCCACGGCGATCACGTGCAGCGGCGGGCCGGAGAGATACATTACCTCGTCGGGCAGGCGTCCCAGGCTATTGTAGACCTCCAGCGTGTTGCTGAACTTGACGCCGATATCCAGGCCATGCTCCTGCGCCACCGGCTCCAGGCGTTCGACAATCTCCAGGGCCTCTTGCAGGCTCAGCCCGCTATCGTAGGCCTTCTGGTTGACCTTGAGGTGCCGGTAGCCGAGGCGATCATACAGCAGGCGCTCCAGCTTCTCCTGGCCAAGCTGTACCGGGTTGAGCTTGATGATCGTGTGCAGGCCCATCTCCGCCAGCAGGTAGCGGCAGATGCGCTCGATCTCGTCTTTGGGGCAACCGTGGAAGGTCGAGAGCGTGGCGGTCTTCACGAGATCGGTGCGGAAGGCATAGTCGCGATAGCGCGCGTACTCAGCGGGGATCTGCGGCCGCAACTGCTCCACGAGTTGCCCGGCATCCTTGATCTGGCGGATAAAGCCCGTGACGGCCTCGCTTTCGATGCCCTTGAGGTCATAGCCCACGCTGAGGTCATACACGGTGGCATAGAAGTCAGCAGGCAGCGCCGCTACGTCTGGCACGCCCAGAGCGTTCTCTTCGCGCAGGATATCGATGATCATAGAGGCCTTGACATATTCCAGCAGCGACTCGTGCAGCTTGAGTTCCTGAGACCACTCGATGTTGAAGCCGATATTGGTGGCGTCGATGCAGGGCCGGTTGATGACCAGCTCATCGAGGACCTGCACCGTCTTCAGTTCGATGATGCGCGAGCCACCGAGCCAGGCCAGCACGATGTTCTGGGCAAGTTGATCCTGCGGCCCGGCGGCGGGACCAAGCGGCGTGCCGGCTGGCAAACCGTGAAAATGCACGCTGACATCCAGGCCGGGGGTGCCGCGATACATCTCCTTCAACGGTAGATCGTAGATCGTCTGCTGGCGCGCCGACTCATGATAGGCCCGCTTGAGCAGGTGCGAGAGAGGGGCAGGAACAAGGTCTGGCATACTATACCTCCTACATGCGGTTCCACAGAGCCTGCGAGAGTTCCCGCGCTCGTGCATGAATACGTGCTTCGTCCACAGTGAGCAACTGGCGGTTGCGCATCAGCCAGCGACCCGCGACCAGCGTTGAGTTGACATGTTGCGCATCAATGCCAAAGATCAGGTGCCAGGGGAAGTTGCCACTGCTGAGCGGCGTTGGCGGCAGATAATCCAGCAGCACGATGTCAGCGGCGGCGCCCACGCTCAACTCGCCCAGGCGCGGGAAATCGGCGCAGAAGGGGCTGAAGACGGCCTTGATGATGCGCGCGTTATGCTCAAAGGCCATGTTCAGCACGAGGTCGCCCGGCATGGCACGCGGGTCGCCCAGCGCCAGCTTATGGAGCAGGTAGGCCGCCTTCATCTCCTGCATCATGTTCATGCTGAAGCCATCGTTGCCCAGGCCGACATTAACGCCGGTGCGCAGCATCTCTTCGACGGGGGCGCGCCCGACGGCGTTGTTCATGTTTGAGCGTGGGTTATGGACGCTATTGGTCTGCGTGGCGCTCAGGCGCCCAACCTCAGCGCCGTTGACATGCACGCAATGCGCCGCGATACTGCGCGGCCCCAGGATGCGCTTCTCTTCCAGGCGGTCTACAACGCGCACTCCATAGCGTGCCAGGCTGTCGTTCTCGTCCGAGATATCTTCCGCGACATGGATATGGAAGCCGACGCCCAGGTCCGCGCCACCGGCGGCACAGCGCTCAAGCGTCTCAGGGCTCAGGGTGAAAGATGCGTGCAGGCCATAGCTGGCGGCAATCAACCCTGCCTCCGCCGACTGTCGTCGCGTTGCGCGCAGCGTACGAATGAAGCGCTCGTTCTCGTTGATGCCGGCCTCGATGATGGCGGGACCATCGCGATCAGAGACTTCGTAGGCCAGGCAGGCGCGAATCCCGGCCTGCTCTACGGCGTCGGCGATGACATCCAGGCTGCCTTCAACGGCGTTAGGGCTGGCATGGTGATCGACAACGCAGGTGGTGCCGTGACGAATGGCGTCAACCATAAACATCTCGGTGCTGGCCCGCGTATCCTCCAGGGTCAGCAGCTTGTCCAGCTTCCACCACAGGCGCTCAAGGATTTCGGGGAAGTTGCGCGGCGGCTCGCCCGGCAACGCCATACCGCGCGCGAAGGCCCCGTAGAAATGCGTGTGCGTGCAGAGGAAACCCGGCATGATCAGCCCCCCGTGCGCGTCCACGTATTCCGCGCCGGGATGCTGCTGCCGTAGCGTCGTATCTGTGTCGATAGCCGCGACCCGGTCGCCCCTGACCAACACGGCCCCCTGCTCCAGCAGTTGGTTGCGCGCGCCAAGCGTGACAACGGTTCCATTGCCAATGAGTATGTCTGGCATAACTCGACCTGCCTTTCTGGTAGACAATCCACGAAGTCAACATGTGTTGTGTTGGAGCAGGGCGACCGCAAGGGATCGCCCCTACATTTCTGTCTCCCCAGTGGGATTGGTCGGACGGTTCCATACTGATCTATTGTCTTCTTGAGGGACAGAAATGTAGGGGCACTCCCTTGCGGTCGCCCTGCTCCAACACGACATATCGCCCTTTCACGACATATGGTCCTTTCACGACATATCGCCCATTTCCCCTTCGCCTGGGGCGGTTCGATCATAATTTAGTATCAACGAATACGGCTGCCCTGCGCCCCGTGCCGCCCTACGGGATGCTCCCAACAACGCGCTCCACGGCCTCCATGCCGGGCGCGCCCTTTTCGATAGGTATGACGTTGCCGGCGGCGGCCACTACGGCGTCGATGCTCTTCAGGCCGCTGCCGGTGATCAGCAAGACCACACGTTCGTCGCGCGCGATCTTACCTTCGGCGAGCAGGCGCAGCAGGCCAGCGTAGGCGGCGGCTCCCGATGGCTCGGCGAAGATGCCTGTCAGGGAGGCAAGTTCTTTCTCGGCCGCCAGGATGGCTTCGTCGGAGACGGTGACGCCGGAGCCGCCGCTGGCGCGGATGTCGCGCACGGCCATGGCGCCGTTGCGCGGCAGGCCAACGGAGATGCCATCGGCGACGGTCTGCGCCAGGTGTGGCCTGACGACGCCATCACCGGCCAGGGCGCGTACGATGGCCGGCGAGCCTTCGGCCTGCACGGCGATCAGACGCGGGCGGTGCTCGATCATACCCAGGCGATACAGGTCCTCGAAGCCGCGATAGACCCCGCTGATGATGCAGCCGTCGCCAGTGGGGACCAGCACACTATCGGGAACCTCCCAGTTCAGTTGCTCGGCTATCTCCAGGCCGACGGTCTTCTTGCCTTCGACAAGATAGGGATTATAGCCCGTGTTGCGATTGTACCAGCCAAAGGTCTCGCAGGCCTGGATGCACAGGTCGAAGGCCTCATCGTAGCTGCCCTGCACCGCGAAGACGGTGGCGCCGCACATAAGCAGTTGCACGACCTTGGCGCGCGGCGCGTTATGTGGCACAAAGATGTAGCACGACAGACCCAGCGAGGCCGCCTGCCCCGCCAGCGACGAGGCGGCGTTCCCCGTGGAGGCGCAGGCCACCGTGCGCCCCTGCGCCAGCGTCACCGCGATGATGCTGGCCCGATCCTTGAGCGAGGCACTGGGGTTGCGCGTATCGTCCTTGACCCACAGATCAGTCATTCCCAGCCGCGCGCGCAAGCGCGCAACGGAGTAGAGCGGCGTGCCACCCACCGCCAGAGGTGGCAGGTTTCTTTGACTATAAGAAATAGGCAGGAAGGCGCGATAGCGCCAGACCGTGGCGTTACGCTCTTCGATCAGTGGCGTCAGGTCAAGCTGGCGGGCTACCTGCTCGTAGTCGTAATGGACATCCAGCACTCCCAGTGGGCCACAGACGGGACAGGTATAGGCCACATCCGCCGCGCTATAGCTGGCGCCGCACAGGACGCACTGCAAATGCTGCACATGGCTGGCTGGCATAATACTCACACCTTACCGAATGACTTCTAGCGTAGCGCGCGCCAGTTTGGCTTTATCTTCGGCGCTGATGGGATGCTCGCGATCAGGCACCTCCAGGTCGCTGGAGACGCCGCATAGCTCGGTTGAGAAGTAGCGCAGGCCGTTGTCGTTCACCAGCGTGACGATCATGCCGATGTCAGGATAGCGCCGCGCAACCTTGATGGCGGCGGCGACGTTGCAGCCCGACGAGATGCCGCAGAAGATGCCCTCCTCGCGTGCCATGCGGCGCGCCATCTCTATGGCTTCGTCGGAGGTGGTGGTGACAATACCATCCAGGTGCTCGATGTGCAGCACTTCGGGGATGAAGCCGTCGCCGATGCCCTCGATCTTGTGCGCGCCCCAGCTACCGCCGGCCAGGATATCGCACTCCTCAGGTTCAACGGCAAAAAGCTTGACCTGCGGATGGCGCTCTTTGAGATATTTCCCCGCGCCCGTTATCGTGCCACCGGTGCCCTGCGACAGCACCAGCGCGCCGACCTTGCCCCCGGTCTGCTCCCAGATCTCCGGCCCGGTGGTGCGATAATGCGCCTCGATATTATCCTGGTTGACGAACTGACCAACCTCCCAGTATTTGCCAGGTGCCGCCGCCTTGAGTTCCTGTACCTTGTCGATCACCAGGTCCACATCGCTCTCCGCGCCTGGAGTGAGCACAAGCTCCGCGCCATAGGCACGAATGGTCTTCTTGCGCTCCTCGCTCATGCCATCCGGCATCACAATAACCACGGGATAGCCCTTGGCGGCGCCAACGCACGAGGTGGCAATACCGGTATTGCCGGTCGTGCCCTCGATGATGGCCATGCCGGGGCGCAGGTCGCCCCGGCGCTCGGCCTCCGCCACCAGGAACGGCAAAATACGATCTTTGACGCTGCCGCTAGGACTAAAATACTCGATCTTTGCCACGATGACCGGCTTTACGTCGGCCACCACGCGGCGCAAGCGCACCAGCGGCGTCATCGTGGCCGTGTCAAGGATGCTCTCCGCGATCTGCGCGCGACGATTCCAATCAACCATGATATGGACCCTCCTCTAAAACTAATATCCACCCGGTGGACGCTACTACTCTGTCAAGATTCATATGGGAGATTGGAACATGGCCCCCGCAAGGGAGGGCCACTACACATAAGGCCGTCATATGAAGCTTGACGGCGCTATTCATGTGCGTTACCGCACGCCCCATTCCCACATGCCGTATTCAACCTTCTTGTCGAGCTGGTGGCCGCTTTGCGTCAGGATGATGCCGATCTCGCCCCGGTGATACGATTCGTGCGAGATGAGGTATCCCAGGAAAGCCAGCACATGTGGCTTGAAGCCCTTGATCTTGCCGCCAGCCTCTATGCCCTTCCTGAGCAATGCTGTAATGGTTCCCCCCGACTCAGCAAGCGAACGCAGCAATAGGGGCTTGTCTGAGGCCTGCTCTTTCTCGATCTTTGCCAGGCCCTCCAGCAGTTCAGGGGCCGCTACCTTCAACCACATCAACCGCACATTGTGCATATGCGCGAACTGCTCGCCCACGCTCCTGCCCTTCGAGGCAGAGATACCACCCAGGGCCTCCGGTGGAATGGCATCAAGCAAATAGAGATTGATCCTGTTATGTATGTTCCAGGTATCAAGCAACTGCTCTTCCATTACTCTTCCTTCCCTTTCGTGTGTGGGCGCTGCTGGGTTGCGCTCGCGCTGTTCTGCGCCTGTGTATGCACTACGCGCAGCACGCGTTCGGGCGTCAGCGGGATCTGGCGGATGCGCGCACCGATGGCGTCGGCGACGGCATTGGCGATGGCCGGGGCGATGCCGTCGATGGGGATCTCTGCGATGGCCTTGGCGCCGAAGGGGCCAAAGGGGTCGCTAGTCTCCACGATATGCGTCTCCATCTGTGGCATGTCGGGCGCGCTAAAGATGCGATAATCGCTCAGGTTCGTCGTTAGCAGGGCGCCGTGCTGGTCGTAGAGCATCTCTTCGCAGAGGCCATAGCCCAGTGCCTGCGTGACACCGCCCTCAATCTGGCCAGAGGCAGTAATCGGGTTGATCACGCGGCCCGCGTCAACGGCGGAGACCGCCTTGAGGACGCGCACCACGCCGGTCTCGGTGTCTACTTCGACCTCCACGCCCTGCACGGCAAAGGGCGGCGGCGAGTCGTAGCTCATCCAGGAGGCCGTGGCCATGATCTGCTGCTGGTTGTCAACGTGCAGCGAGTGCAGCGCCACCTGTGAGACGGTCACCGTCTGCCCGCCCGGCGCGCCGATGATGCGATCTGTAATGGTCAGCGTCTCAGGTGTCGACTTAAGCATGCGACCGGCCACATCGAGCATCTGCGTGCGCACCTGCTCGGCAGCTTTCTTGACGGCGCCGCCGCTGATATAGGTCGTCGAGGAGGCATAGGCGCCGGTATCGAAGGGCGTGAAGTCGGTATCTGACGAGTACATGATGATATCTTCCACGCGCACGCCCAGCACTTCAGCGGCGATCTGCGCCAGCACGGTATCCGAGCCGGTGCCGATATCGGTGGCCCCAACAAGTATATTAAACGATCCGTCATCGTTGAGCTTGATGCTGGCGCCTCCCATGTCCAGGCCCGCGATGGCTGTGCCGTGCATAGCCAGCGAGAGGCCGACGCCGCGCCGGAGACGGCCCGTGCCGCCTTTACCACGCTTTGCTTTCCAGTCCAGCTTCTCCTCGACGATCTCCAGGCACTGCGGCAGGCCACAGCTTTCGATGATCTGTCCATAGCCCTCTTTGCCCTCGCCCAGCGCCTTGGCCAGGGGATTCTCATCGCCCTCCTTGAGCCAGTTCTTGCGCCTGAACTCCAGCGCGTCCATGCCCAACTGCTTCGCCACTTCGTCTATGTGGCTCTCCAGGGCGAAGAAGCCCTGGGGGGCACCGTAGCCGCGAAAAGCTCCGGCCGGAGGCAGGTTGGTATAGACGGCATCGGCCACGAAACGGATGTTCGGGCAAGGGTAGAGGGGCAGTGGCTTGGAGCCGGTGTTGGTCTGCACCGTGAGCGAGTGCGTGCCATAGGCGCCGGTATTGGCCAGTACGATCATCTGGTTCGCCACCATAGTGCCATCGCGCTTGACGCCGGTCTTCATACGGATAATCTGCGCGTGACGCGAGCGGCTGCTGCGGAACTCCTCGGCGCGCGAGAACTCCAGCTTTACCGGCCGGCTGGTGGCGATGGTGAGCAGGGCACAGATATCCTCGATTAGCACCTCCTGCTTGCCGCCGAAGCCGCCGCCGATGCGCGGCTTGACGACGCGGATGCGGCGCGGCGGCAGGCCGATCACTGGCGCGATGATGCGCCGCACATGATATGGCACCTGCGTGCTTGTGCGCACCACCAGGCGATCATCTTCGTCCCAGTAGGTGATGACGATATGGTTCTCGATGGGCGTCTGCTGCACCTGCGGGACGATATATTCTTTCTCAACCACGAGGTCCGATTCTGCGAAGCCGCGCTCAACGTTCCCTACCTCGGCATGGATATGCGCGGCGATGTTGCGGGCGGCGTCATAGATGCGGTACGACTCCGGTTCGGGATGAATGCGCTGCGCGCCAGGTTCGATGGCGCGGCGCGAGTCGAGGATGGCCGGCAACACCTCGTAGTCAACCTTTATCAGGCTCAGGGCCTGCTCAGCGATCTCCGGCGTCTCAGCCGCCACGGCGGCGACGCGGTCGCCCACGAAGCGCACGGTGGTATCCAGACAGTACTGATCGTGCGGGCCAGGCTCAGGCCAGGATTGACCGGCAGTGGTGTAGGGGATGCGCGGCACGTCTTTATGGGTCAGCACGGCATGCACTCCCGGCAGAGCGCGGGCCTGGGAGGCGTCGATGTCGCGGATGATCGCGTGCGCGTGCGGGCTGGTCAGCAGGCGCGCGTGCAGCAGTTCGCGCAGATCGATATCGTCCACAAAGGCCGGTTTGCCGGTGACTAATTTGACGGCATCCACCTTGCGCTCGGCCTTGCCCACGATGCGCAGGTCGGTGGCGCGCCGGGTATCGGTCAGCGTGGCCGTACCCCCGCTGCTCATGTCTTCGCCACTGGCCCCAGATTGCGACGTTGCACCTGGAGGCGTGAAGCCGCGCTCGTCGACATCGTTGGCGCCCGCGCCGCCATGTTCCGCGTGCTCCAGGGGAGAGCGGCCGGGGTCCCAGGGGCGCACACTCTCGCCGGTATCCGGGCGACTGGTCGGCGTGACCGTCTC
Source organism: Chloroflexota bacterium (assembly GCA_030853145.1). Classification (GTDB taxonomy): domain Bacteria; phylum Chloroflexota; class Ktedonobacteria; order Ktedonobacterales; family Ktedonobacteraceae; genus JALYTT01. The sequence continues at coordinate 14,062 of JALYVR010000018.1, forward strand.
GCCGCGCATGATCGCCGCTGCTTGCAATACAGCCAGCACCGGTTTGACATAACCCGTACAACGACATAGGTTGCCTGATAGGGCGTCGCGCACCTCTTCCTCGCTCGGATTGGGGTTGCGCTTGAGCAGGGCATGGGCGGAGAGCAACATGCCGGGCGTGCAGAAGCCACACTGGATGGCGCCTGTATCGATAAAGGCCTCCTGCAGCGGGTGCAGCTTGCGCGCAGTACCCAGGCTCTCGGTGGTGGTCAGCGTCGTGCCGCCCGCCTGCATGGCCAGCATGACGCAACTCGGACGCGGCACGCCATCCACAAGGACCGTGCAGGCGCCACACTCACCCGTTTCACACCCATGCTTGACGCTGAAATAGCCCTCACGGCGTAGCATGGTCAGCAAAGAGTCGCCGGGAGCCACATCCAGGCTTTTAATGATCCCGTTGATCCGCAGTTCTAGTTCCATCTTATGCCCCCTCCTCGGACGATGTGATGTCGCGCCAACGTGAAATATTGATAGCATCCTCAAGAACGCGGTGTGCCAGAGTCGCGCCACTTACACGCCGGTAGCCACTGCTGGCACGATAATCTGACGGTGGATGAAACTCCGCGATGCCGCTCTGCACCGCTGCCAGGAGGCGCTGCGGGTCACCGGCCGGTGTGTCTTCCAGTTGCTTCTCGATAGCGTACAGGCGCACTGGCTCCATATTGACACCGCCCAGCGCCAGGCGCACACGCTTATAGACCCCCTCAGTCACTTGCACGAGAGCGGCAGCGTTCAACAGGGCGATGTCGGTCGGCGTGCGTCCGATACGCGTAAAGGCCGCGCCGCTGCCGGGAGCGAGTCGCGGGATCAGCGCTTCGAGGATCAGTTCGTTGGGGCGGCGCTCGTTGGCGAGCACTGTATATGGCACGCGCCGCTCTTGCTTGCCTTTATAGGTCACGCCCGCCAGCGGCAGCCCGGGGCGGTCGGCGGTGCCCCCCACCAGGTTCACCTGCGTCTTCGCGCCTGAGCGCAGCAGCACCTCGATATCCAGCACCGCCAGCGCTGTGAGCAGGTCCGCCTGCGAAGCGGCACCTATCGCCAACGTGCCTCCCAGCGTGGCGGTGTTACGGATCAGGTGCGAGAACGAGGAGGCCTGGGCGGCACGCGCGAGCATGCCGCCGGCCAGATTTTTGATCGCCGGCGCCTCGACCAGCATTTGCAGGGTTGTTGTGGCGCCGATGTGAACCCCGCGCGCGTCTTCAGTGATATAGGCAAGGTTCAGGTCGCGCAGGTCAACGACGGCCTGGATACTGTCATCTTGCAGGCCGAGCAGGTAGGTGCCGCCGGCCAGGGCCACCGTTTTGATGTCCGCGCGCGCTATCAACATCAGCGCGTCGTCGATATCCTCGACCCATTGATATTCAAGCAGGTTAAGCAGCATACTCTTTACCTTTGTAACGGTAGTAACGTAAATGCTTCAACGTCGATCAGCCCCTGATCGGTAAGCTTCAGCGACGGGATGACCGAGAGCGAGAGGAAGCTGAGCGTCATACACGGATGCTCCAGCGTGCAACCAAACTCGGCGGCCACCTCATCGAGCGCGCGCAGTTGTTGCACCAGTTCGGCGGCCGGCAGCGGCGAAACGAGGCCAGCAAGCGGCAGGGCTACGCGCGCGCGCACTTCGCCATCGACGACCACGGCAAAGCCGCCGCCCATCTCCGCGAGCGTGCGTGCAGCCAGGAGGATATCGCTATCGTTGGCACCGGCGATCACCAGGTTATGCGCGTCATGCGCGACGCTTGAGGCCAGCGCGCCCCTCTTCATACCAAAGCCCTTGACCAGACCCAGGCCCACCTGCCCGCTGGCATGGTGCCGCTCGATGACCACCAGTTTCAACAGGTCGCGCTCAGGGTCGGCAACGATCTGACCATCGCGCAGCGGCGCCTCCTCGCGCAGGTGCGTGGTGGTGATCTGCCCGCGCTCAATGCCTACCACCTCGACGAGTCCGGATTTGCCCGCTATGCGCAGGTCGCGCTCGTCGATAGGCCCGATACGCACAGTTGAGGTCATACCAGAGTGATCGGCGGCGGGTGGGTCAACCAGCAAATGGCCGTCGCGAGCAACGAGCGCGCCATCTTTGTAGACCGATTCGACCGTAAAGCTGTGCAGATCATCTAGAACCACCAGATCCGCGACGAAGCCGGGCGCGATGGCGCCCCGGTCATAGAGACGGAAATATTGCGCGCTATTATATGTGGCCAGGCGCACTGCCTCCACCGGGTCCAGTCCCAGTTCGATAGCTCGGCGCACCATAGAATCGATATGCCCACGCGTGGTCAGGTCCTGTGGGTCGCGGTCATCGGTGACGAAGAAGACGCGCGGCGGGTGTAGTTCCTGCACCAGTGGCAGCAGGGCATCCAGGTTGCGCGCCGCCGACCCCTCGCGGATCATCAACCACATGCCCAGGCGGAGGCGCTCGCGCGCCTCTTCAGGCGTCGTGCATTCGTGATCAGACATGATGCCGGCGGCCGCGTACGCGCACAGGTCGCGCCCGCGCAGCCCCGGCGCGTGCCCATCAACGACCAGCCCGCGCTTTAGCGTCTCTGCAATCTTCGTCAAGACCTGCGCATCCGTATGCAGCACGCCCGGCATATTCATCATTTCGGCGAGACCAAGCACGCGCTCATCCTCAAGCAGCGGTAGGAGATCCTCGGCTAGCAACACCCGATAGGGACTCTCGTAGACGGAGGCCGGGACGCACGAGGAGAGCATGACATACGCGGAAAGAGGCAGGCCGCGACCGGACTCCAGCACATAGCGGATGCCGGCGACACCCATGACGTTGGCGAATTCATGTGGATCAAGCATCACCGTGGTGACCCCGCGCGGCGTGACTACGCGGGCAAATTCTGAGAGGATGAGCATTGTGCTCTCGATATGCATATGACCATCGATCAATCCTGGGACCAGCCAGCGCCCCTCCAGGTCTCGCTCCTCGCGCCCCTGGTATTCCCCGCCTGGCTCGCTCACGCCCACGATGCGCCCAGCAGCGACGGCGACATCCGCGCGATAACATTCGCCGCTGCACACGTTAACAAGCCTGGCATTGCGCAGCACGAGGTCGGCGCTACTCTCGCCCCTGGCAACCTCAATGCGGCGCCGAAGTCCGTCCATAAACACACCTCCATAGCCGGTACATAGACATTTTTGACATTGGTGTTATTGCCGGACATGGTAACAGAAACGTAGGCAAGAGTCGAGGGGATTGGCTCTTTGATCTGCTTATTCTGCTATCTATCTTGCTTTACACCTAGTATATCCCCTAACCAGGACGAAGTGGAACACTTTTCCGTTGAATGGAATACAATGAGCAGCTTGTCTTATGTAAGACAGCCAGCTATCTTCTGTATATATCGCTACTTCGATAGAAAATAGAGCACACAGCCAGAGAGATGTAGCGCGTCTTCCAGCCCGGCAAGAACGTGTTTGTGCTAGTTTTAAAGCGAGGGGGCTTATCCTGGGCTAGAAAGATAGAATGAAGCCCCAAAAAATCCTGGGTAAAGTGGGCAGGTGTACACTAGGATTAGTGGTGTGTGGTGATCGTGCGGTGCCAGGCTGCTCTATTGAGCTGCTGTATACTTGCAAACGATGCTTCGCGTGTTCCGATAAGGCTCGTTGAGCCGGGGGTCTGTCCGCGGGGGAAGGATGTCTTTCATGTTCCGGGTATGGTCTGTAGCGTGCCACTCAGGCCTTATCTGTTGAGCAGGACATCTTCAGCGGAGAGTGTACCGGGTTCCGGTCATATTTGTCGAATGGAGCGGGCATCGGCAAGGCATACATGAGCGCGCTCCAGGCGGCTCGCGACCATCACTACCACCAACTCTTCCCCGCAGTGACCTCTCGCGCTAACCTATATCTCCACCATGATTATTTTCACCGGGAAATAAGCTGTTCTTCCACATCTTTGTATGCTAAGCTACGTATAGATACGCTCCTATTTGGCGTTTTTGAGAGGTATGCTATGC
>JALYVR010000393.1 GCA_030853145.1 Chloroflexota bacterium
TACCTGATTAAGGCTTTGCGCGTCGATATGCAAATCAAGGGGACGCGGCAGGTAGCCGCCGACCTGCAATCATGGATCGAGACCACAGACCCGCGCGCAAGCTCCGCCGGCATCGATTACGAGCAGGCCGACAACAACCTGTACTCGGTCTCCATGACCTTCAGCGTGCAGGCCAGCATCTATCCTACCATCGAGAACTACCTCAGAGACTACGCGCCCCAGCACGACGGCAAACTCCTCGATCTACGCGAAACCGTGCAGGACGTAACCAATGACTTCATCGACACGCAATCGCGGCTCAAGAACCTGCGTGGGGAGCAAGATCGTCTCCTGGTCCTGCTCAGCCACGCCACGGCCATGGGCGACATTCTCAGCATCGAGCAGCGGCTCACCGATGTCGAGGGGCAGATCGAGCAGATCGAGGCCCACCTCAACGCCCTCAATGGTCAGATAACCTTCTATAACATCACCATCAACTTACAGCCCAGCGAGGTACCCGCGACCCAGGTTGCCACTCCCGGCTGGAATCCAGGCCAGGTACTTCACGACGCCTGGGCAGCCGCACTGGGCCTCGGCCAGGGCCTGGTGACCATCTTCCTCTGGCTCGTCGCGTTCAGCATCTACCTCATCCCCATCGCGCTCGTCGCCTGGTTCTTTCTGCGCTGGTGGCGCGTACGCAACAGGCCGGCAGTCACGCCCGCGGCGGCAACATCTGGTGTATCCCCAGAGCAAACCCATAGGAGTTGACCTCCTCCTCTAAATTTTCCCCGACTGGTCAGCCCTGTAGCCGTCCAGTCGGGGAAAATTTAGAGAGAGCATCACTGGCTCTGCCACCTATAAAGGAACCAGCATGTTAATGGATCTGTCACCAGCCTTCTTTGACCTCCAGTTCCGCTTTGCTGACTCCATTGTTCGGGTAAGCTATCTCAGCTTCGAGGAGGCCTTACTTAACTTCACCAATCTGTATTTGCGGTTTATCGGGCCATCCTTTGACCCAGCTCATCCAGTCTGGCAAGCCTATCTCGAAGGTCTACGCCAGGCACCAGAGAGGGCTATGTGGACCCACGCCTTTTATCAACACAGAAGAGAGCCCCATTCGCCATCCCCTTATGGATGTTTTCATTACAGCTATCTTCCCGAAGAGAACATGATCCGCTATCACTTTGTGAATGTAGATACCTCCGGTTCTGGACCGCTCAGCAAGGAAAGGATGCCAGTTCGGTTGCAAGAACTCAAAACGATGTTTGCCGAGATCAAAAAACAGTATGGGGACGGACCCAGAGTCCGGGGCAACTCCTGGCTCTACGCTATCGAGGCCTACAGACGACTGTTCCCGGCCCAGTATACCCGCGATATGCAGGTCGTAGAGGATGAGTTCCAGTACATGTCTCTCTGGGGACAATTCTTGCAGCGTGATGGCCGGGTTCACGGGCATCTCGTCGATTCCTTCCTCCCTTGTCTGCAAAGGGCTGAGACTCTCAAAGATCTCGCGAACTGCTTCCCCTATCAAGTACTCTCCCCCGAGAGTCCCATTGCCTTGTTTTACAAGTTCTATGAAATCGAAGCAGCGGAGTGAGGAGAGTTATTTGATAATTTGCATGAAAAAAGGTGTCAGCGGAACCAGTGTACGCTATATATGACTGAGGAATAATAGGTAACATGAAGCAGTGGGCGCACGAAATTTCAGAATGCTATAAGTAAAGTATATGCTATACTAGCACCAGGCAACCGGTTATTTTTCGTACCAGCAAAGGGGGGCGCTAGCGCTATGGCAGATCAGAGCGAGCAGTTTGACGCGATTATTATCGGCGCGGGCCACAATGGCCTCGTGGCGGCGGGCTACCTGGCGCGCGCCGGGAAAAAGGTTCTTGTTCTGGAGCAGCGGGACCGCGTAGGAGGCGCCTGCACGCTTGAAGAGCCTTTTCCGGGCTTCACGATGTCGCCGTGCGCCTATGTCGTCAGCCTGCTGCGGCCTGAGATCATTCGCGACCTGGAACTGCATCGCTACGGCTTCGATGCCTACGTCAAAGATCCGCAGATGTTCGTGCCTTTCCTGGATGGCAACTATCTCTTCTTCCGCGCCAGTACCGAGAAGACCATCGAGGGCATTCGGCGTTTCTCGCCGCACGATGCCGAGGCCTATCCCCGGTTCCTGCAATTTTTTGATCGCGCATCGGAGATCCTCAATCCCATTCTGCTTGAGGAGCCACCATCGCCAGCGGACTTGGCGGCGCGCTTTCGGGGAGAAGACGAGGAGATCTATCGTCGCCTGATGTTCGGCAGCCTCTATGATATGCTCGACGATTATTTCGAGTCCGACTACATGCGTGCTGCCTGGGCGGGCCAGGGTGTGATAGGTTCCTTCATCGGGCCGAAGACGCCTGGTTCAGTATATGTCGCCTGGCATCATATGTTCGGCGAAGTCAACGGCGAGCACGGCATGTGGGGCTACGTGCGCGGGGGCATGGGACGCATCAGTTTCGCGATGGCAGCCTCCGCCGAGGCGCATGGAGCCGTTATTCGCACCGATACCCGCGTGGCAAAGATCCTGATTCACAACGGGCGCGCCGAGGGTGTACGCCTGGAGAATGGCGAGGAACTGCGCGCCGGAGCGGTGCTTTCAAACGCCGACCCCAAGCGCACCTTCCTACAATTTTGCGCCGACGCCGGGCTGGATAAGGGCTTCCTCAGGCGCATCGAGCACTTCAAGACGGAGAGCGGCGTGATAAAGCTCAACATCGCGCTCAAAGAACTGCCCAGCTTCACCTGTCTCCCCGGTACCACGCCAGGACTGCAACACGCCGGCTCGTGCGACATCACGCCAACGCCGGACTGGGTCCAGGAAGCCTTCGAGGACGCGGAACGCGGCGAACTCTCACACAAACCCTATATCGAGGCCTACATGCAATCGGCCACCGATCCAACGATCGCCCCCGCCGGCAAGCACACGATCTCGATGTTCTGCCAGTATGCACCCTACCACCTCAAAGGGCGCACTTGGTCCGAAGATGTAAAGAACGAGATGGCCGACCGCATCATCGCCACTATGACCACCTTCGCGCCGAACTTCGCCGACGCGGTAATTCATCGTCAGGTGCTCAGCCCGCTGGACATCGAGCAGCGCTACGGCCTGCCCAACGGCAACATCTTCCAGGGCGAGATTACACCCGACCAACTCTTCTCGTTCCGTCCCACCCAGGAATGCGCGCGCTACCGCACCCCGGTAGCGGGACTGTACCTGTGCGGCTCGGGTTCGCACCCCGGTGGCGGCGTGATGGGCGCCCCTGGCCACAATGCCGCGCAGGCCCTGCTGAGCGATTGGGCCAAGATGTAGACATGCCTTTTTGTGATAAACTTGTGTGGCAGACAGAGTACACTACCAATAGAAATGTTTCGCTTGCCCACTATCCCCTCAGAGACAACGTGCATGCTCGCGAAAAGAAGCTCTGCTCTGAAGAGTGGATAACCAGCCATGCCCACACGCTGGGCGTCAACATACATTGAAGGACCTTTTATGCATACATTAAATCAATCACAGGAACCCTCCCTAAGGACAGACGAGCCTGAAAACAAAACCTCTCCTAGATCCCCAGGGCGCTATCACCTGGGGTTGAGTTATGGGCGCCAGGTGTATCGCTTTCGCTGGTTCATTATCGCTTTTTGGGCCATAGTGGTGCTTGCAAGTATACCTTTCGCCGCTCAGATCGGTTCTGTGCTGTCGGGTGGGGGGTATGCGTATAACAGTAGCGAGTCAGCACAAGCGGATTCGCTCCTGCATACAAAATTGCACCAGCCACCGACGCAATTACTGATCATCTTTCAATCAACACAGACAGGCGTGAGTGATCCCCGTTACCAGCAAGAAGTGAACGATGTGATGAGCCGGGCACGCGCCTTTCGCAATGTCACGGGTGTTACTCAGAGCGGCGTTGGACAGGATGGACGCACAACGTATGTAACGGTGAACTTCAACGTAGGATCGGGCAGCGTTGAGGACCGGTTGGGCAACTTCCGCGCGCTGCTTCCCAGTGGCACTGCGGCAAGCCCGGCACGGGTCTACCTGACGGGTGCCGCCCCGCTTGATCAGGATTTTACGCAAGTCACCTTGCAGGATACGGAGCATGCCGAGGTATTTGCCTTGCCGCTGGCCCTGCTTCTGCTGCTGGTGGTCTTCGGCACATTGGTTGCGGGAGCGATGCCGATCCTCCTGGCCGTGGTGGCGATACCCGTGACAATAGCTGTCATCTACTTCATTGGTCTTCACATATCCATGAGCGCCTTTGTGCTCGACATTACCTCCATCATAGGCCTGGGCATCTCCATTGACTACAGCCTCTTTATGGTACGACGCTTCCGCGATGAGCTGGCTGGAGGAAGTAGTACCAGCGAGGCTGTTGGCTGGACGGTAGCGACTGCGGGCGAATCTATTCTCTATAGCGGCCTGATTGTGATCATCGGCTTCTGCGGTCTGCTCGTGATCGGCATCACGATCATGACCTCACTGGGTATCGGGGGAGCGGCTGTCGTCGCCACCTCGGTGCTGGCTGCGCTGACACTCCTGCCGGCGCTCCTGGGCGTTCTGGGTCACCACATCAACTCGCTGCGTATGCCTTTCCTCAACCGTCTGGGGAGACACACACAACAGACAGGGACAAACGGAGAGCTGCGACAGAGCTTCTGGCAGCGCTGGGCCTTGGGCGTGATGAAACGGCCTGTGCTGATCATCCTGCTGGTCATGGCGCTGCTTGTTGGACTGGGCTGGCCCATCTTCTCAATTGCTATCGGGTCCACCAGTACTGCATCCGTGCCGAAAGGCTTCGAGTCACGGCAGGGCATCGATCTCCTGAATGCGCAGTTCCCCGAGACGAACCAGCACGCGGTCCTCATCGTGGTGCAGACGCCTGACGGCTCCAGCATACTCTCTTCTGGCAACCTGGCCAGGCTGGATCACCTCTCGCACTGGCTGGCAACGCACACCCATAACACTACCGTGCTCAGCTTAACCAGCTTGCCAGCCACAGCGGGCGCGCCCGCGCTGAGTTTGCCGCAACTGGTGTCATTGTACAGCACAGGGGCGTACCAGCATAATCCAGCAATGGCCCAGTTCGTGGCGGCGACGACGAACGCGGATACCACCCTGATCACTGTCACAACGCACGCGGCGGTCGATAGTAGCGCAAGCAAGGCCCTGGTGAACGACGTGCGCGCAGGCGATACCACGGCGGCCCAGGGATTGAGGGTCTTCGTCGGCGGAGAACAGGCAGATAGTCTGGACTTCAACAATTATCTGTACAGCAGGTTTCCCTGGACGGTCCTGTTCATCCTGGCCGGGACCTATATCC
>JALYVR010000394.1 GCA_030853145.1 Chloroflexota bacterium
AGGTAATCCCGAAAATAAGGGTCGGATATTGACAATTGAGCACCCAACCGATAGTACGCCCGCGCTTATGGTGTTCTCAGGCAATGCAGGACAGTTACTTCGAGGCGATATCCCCACGGCAAATATTCTGAAAGCTATGAAGCAGCGTACACAACGCAATAGCGTCGCCTTCGTGATGCATTTTCAGGAAGCTGGCGCGATAAGTAAAAATAGCGTAGGTATGACAAGGCTGCTTGAAGATATCTTTGGCGATGACGTAACCATCTTTTGCTATGGTTCGCGCGAATCAAACGGTCAAATACGGCCAGGGCTTGATCAATACAGCGTCTCCTCAAAACATCTTGTGGTGCGCGCGCGCAGTGTCGTCCACTTGCCGGTGGTTGAACGCAATGTCATGCGCAGAAATCAACGCGTGGCCGTGAATACCAGCTATGACTTTGTGTTGCCAGACAGCGAACAGGGCTACCTGCAAACAACTGGTTTTCACTATGACCTTGGTTTAACCTCGGTCAGTAAAAAAGTCTGCCGCTTGCAGGCGGTGGAAACCAGGCGCGGCGTGGAGAAACTGATTCAGCAAGATATCGACTGTGAAGGTCATGATGCTGAACAGAACACGCGCACGCCGGTCCGTGGCCGCAAAGGTCTGGTGACATTCAGCGGCGACGGCAATACACGTGGCCTTGTCGGCACACGCTGGCAAATAGACCGTACCGAAGCCCTGAAAAAAGGTCTCGGTGACCATGTGAAGGAGGCAACCGAGGAGATCAGTGTGACCGCCAATCTGCCCCACAGTATTCAACAGGAATTTCTAGGAAAACAGCACCCTGTGCTAAAACTGGCCGGCAACGTTCTTGATGATGTCTTTGAAGCCATCGAAGATACGACAGGCAGCAAATGGGGAGAGCGGAAATTAGATCATCAATTTTACCAGGACTTTATCATCTCCCCCGAAGGATCGCTTGTTCCGCTGGAGAAGTTTGATATCATAGAGAATAATGTGTTCTATAACTTTGTGAACGCCGATCACTATTTCATCAGTACGCTTTTTGGGTTTCAGATGACCTGAGAGTGGGATATGGCGCCCGCGAGGGGCGCCGCTGGCCTACGCCCCGTCCCTACGCGGAGGGGAGCGGCCTCTCTTCTTCGAGAATCTTCTCGACCACCTGCTTCAACACATCGTACGGCTGCGCGCCCACCACCAGGTAGCGATTGGCAAAGACGAGGGCCGGCGCGCCCGTCAGCCCGTACTCGTGTGCCAGTTGTACATCGGCGGAGACCTGCGCATCAAACGTGGGGTCGGCCAGGATAGCCGTGAAGTTCTCTGTGGGGAGTCCAGTCTGTTCCGCGATCTCTTGCAACACAGCGACATCATCAATCGCGCGGGCCTGCTGCCAGTAGGCTTGCATGACGGCGTCATGAAAGGCCGCGTCCTGGCTCTGCGACTCAGCATACTTGTCGGCGATGAGCGCGGGACGGCTGTCGATGCCGAATGGACCGGCGTTGATCTCCAGCCCGTATTGATCGCGGGCCATCTGTTGTAGTCGTGGGCGTGAGGCCTCGATCTGCTTGAGGTGCTGCGGCGAAATGGGGGGCGACCCGGCGGGCCGCAATTCAAACGAGCGCCAATGGATGACGACATCATAGTTTTTTGCGAGCTTCTCCAAACTGGAGGCTACTAAAAAGCAAAAGGGTCAAACGAAATCAGACCACACATCAATACGGATAGCCATAGTCATACCTTCTTTCGGCGGGTTAGCATGCTTCTAAGCATTCAGTATACAACATATCGCTTACTATTCCAAAATTATATCGACCTTTTGAGCTTCAATTCATTGAACTCTTTTTTCAAAGACTCTTCTAAATCCCTTATGCTCTCATATTTCAGGCATCTCTGATCACGAACATCGAAGCGCAATTCTTGTCCATTCTTCATGAGTAATATGGTAGGTCGTCCCTTTCCCCAGGCATAGCCAACCTCCAGGTAAACATCAGGGTTTGCATCAGTGAGTTCAGCGATCACCACTACTGCGGTTTCGATTTTCTTCTTTACCTGCTCAAGAATATCACCAATGAATGCTTCCTGGTCAACGCGTTCGCATATAAAACCGGCAGCACGGACAGGTGGCTGTATACCATAATAGAATACGTCATCCATATCTTTTTTGAATGGCATGGCAACAAATACATGTGGTTTCGCTTCAGATGTTATTGCTACTTTTTCACTATCTTTAGTAGACCGTTGATTGCCCTTAAAGTTAATACTGAGCTGCCGCTTATCTAGACGATATGTCCATAAGTCCTTTGTGGGAGAGACGAAGTTAGCGTGTGAGAAAATCTCTTCAAAAGCTTGACGAAGACGTTGTATCCTTTCTAAATTCCTGTCAATAATGGTGATCTTTTCAAGATGTGATGGGAACTGCTCACTTTGGAGGGCCTGAAGATAGCCCTTGAATTGGGCGAGAAATGCTTCGATTTCATCCAGCCCAAAGCCAGCGCCATGAATTGTCATTGCCAGGTGTCTGGTAGCCGGTGCTATATTGGCTAAAACTTTCAAAACCTGCACTGTGAATTCTTGAACGTGCTGGTAGTTAAAGTCTACTATATCCGGCACTCCAATGAACAAGGCATGGCGAGCTTGAATACAATTGTGTGTTTCTACACAGCGGAAATCACCGATACGAGGTTGTAATGTGTCTATAGATATGCCCACTTTGTCTAGTAGGGATGCAATGATTTCATCCGTTCCAAAGAACTCCTGAGCATATTTAAGGGCCAGCACATCTGCATCAAACGAAGTGATATCCCCTTGCCGAATCGAAAATTCGATTGGATGCCGTAGTGCCAAATCTTCGACAGCACTATAAATAGTTTCCATAACATTATACAATGCTCGATCAATGTTATGCCAGGCGGGATCTGTGACAGGTAGGGCATCTTTCGGCACGGCTTGGAGCTTCCCCAGAAGCCCTTGCCAATACACAGGCCGCAGGATGATAGGGATGACGCGGGCCTCTCCCAATGCATGTCGCTCCAAGGCTTTTTTCATTTCAATACTATAGCAATAGTCGGAGTCCATGAAATCTGGACTGACAAGGAGTAGAATTATCTGAGCAGTGTTCAAGTGTTCGCGGATCTCGCGTTCCCATTCTGCTCCTGCGGTAATATCCCGGTCATGCCATATGTCAATAAGACCTTGGCGTTGCAATGGTACGAGGTGAGTCTTCAGTTTATTCAGGAGCAGTTCATCTTCGCGTGCATAACAGCAGAAGATTTTTACTGGCATGAGTACCTACCCTATCCTTTTTCGTCCATCGCGCTATTTACGACTTGTAGTAGCGCTTATTATAAGTTCATTGAATCAGTTCCCGCGCCCCGCGTCGGTGAAGCTGCTGGTGAAGATGCTGGCGACCTGGCCGGCGTCGGGCGCCGTCAGCACCTCGACGCGGGTGATCCATTTGACCCATTCAAAGCCACGATGGCCTGGCGCCACTAAGCGAAGGGGGAAGCCGTGGTCATGAGAGAGTGGCTCCAGGCCTGCATGCGTCGCCAGCAGCGCCCCTCGTGCCTCCTCCAGCGGCAGGCTCCAGCGGTAGCTCGTCACCGAGATGAAGCTCACGTAGCGCGCATCCGCGTGGAGGGTGGTCTGATCGAGCAGACGCCCGACACGTATGCCCCGCCAGCGTTGGGTGCTGTAGAAGCCGCCGGTACAATCCAGCGTCGCCTCCGCTTCATCGCCCGCCTCCGCAAGCTCGTCATAGGAGAATTCGTAGGGCGTGACGACGGCCCCACCAAGCGCGAGCCGCCATGTCTGCGCCTCCAGCGGACGCGGCGCATCGGCGACCCAGCTTGAGGTAGGGAAAGCGTTGCCAGCATAACTGCCGCTCTCGCGGGAACCGGTAAAGCGTCTACTGGCGCCGGGCAGCTTCAGAACTTGCTCGGCAAGTTGCTGCCCCGGCCAGAGCACTATACTACCAAGGAGTAATGCGCCGAAATGTAGCGCCCGTCGCCTGCCAACCACGTCGCGTCTGCGCAGCCGTTTGGCGCGCGCCATCATGTGTATCATGATGGCTGCCGTAACCACGAAGCCCAGGATGATATGCCAGTTCAACAGATTGAGCCCGCTCAAGTACAGGTCACCGCCCCCGACCCACCAGATGCCGGTTACAAGCGCCAGCGTGACTACCGCCAGCGCCAGCAGCCCATAGAAGATGCGGCGATCCCAGCGCCGGGGATGGATCAGCCGGGGCCAGACGCGTTGTAGCTTGCCCCACAACAACAGCAGCAGCCAGAAGCCGGCGATGCCATGCAGCGCGAAGATGAACCACTCCTGCGGGAGGCCGCTCACCAGGCTGATTATACCGAGTATGAAGGCGAGTCCGGCCGCCAGCGCGATGCTCCAATCAGTGAAACGCGGAGACATCAGAGATCATCCTTTACAGCCTGGGAGTATTGCCGATCTCAAAATACTGTTCGATCAACTCAAAATGTTCCGCGTCGTGCTCGCACATCTCAGCTACCAGGGAACCGAGCTGTTCGGTGCTGTCCGCATCCCAGGGCGGGCGCACCTTTTCCTTGATGTGCTCATCATCGAGTTCGTCGGCGACGACATGCGTCAGGTGCATGTGGGTCTCCTCCCAGTAGTTACGCACCTGTGGCAGCGAGAGCTCCCTGTCCATGTCGCGCGCCTCCGCGTTGGCCTCGTCGCCCGACGGCGTGATGGGCGGCAGTGGCTGATCGTGCGTATAGGCCACAATGAGCTTGTGGGTCGCCGCCTTCCAGTGGCTCATATGCGCCAGAAAATCCTTGAACGACCAGCCTTCGGGCGTGATCGCTTCCTGTTGCTGTTCCTCGGTCAGATGATTGATCAGCCTTTGGAAACGGCCGTAATCGTCCTGTAAGGCATCCAGAAGACCCTGTTGCGTGGGTGGGGATGTGGTGGCCAAAGCTGTCTCCTCCTTATTGCTACGAATAATGTTCGAAATGCACGAGGTCGGGTAGGGGCTTGCGCGCATTGGTGTTTTTGGCACGCGCGCGCCTGGCCTCCTCGTCGGGGTAGCCAAGCGAAATAATTGTGCGTACCAGGCGCTCTTGCGGGATACCTAGCAACGCTTTGGCATCCGTCTTGCCCTGGCCTTTGAGCCAGCCGATGCACGAACCGACGCCATACGCCTCGGCCGCCAACATGATGCGCTCGCTCAGCCGGCCCTCGTCATAGGTCTCCTGGTCAATAAGGTCGGGCTGGCCGGCCATCACCAGCACGATGCCCAGCGCGGCGCCGGCCAGGTGGCCCGCGTAGCCCTCGCACTGTGCCAGTGCCTGAAGCGTCTC
>JALYVR010000019.1:0-2545 GCA_030853145.1 Chloroflexota bacterium
CACCATCACTGGCGTCCCCCAGGCAAATAATGGGCAGCTTGTGATGACCAATATGCAGATCAGCGGTCTCCTCTCCTGGATTATGTCAAATGATGACCTGACGCAGATCGTCAACAAGAACCTGGCGACTGCTCAGCAGCGTTTAAGGCACTCCATTACTTCGGTGCTTCTGAAGGATCACGAGGTGGACCTGGTGGTAGGCGCGGCCACGAGTTCTCTGCGGCGGCCTGCGGCGGGCTGAACAGACGAGTATGCATGTTTGCAGAGGGGCCATGACCGCCATGAGAGCATGGCCCCTCTGCAATCACCGGTTATATGCTGCGGCGCCGGACAACCACAATGAGCATGACAGGCACAAGAACGAGGAGGATGCCGTTCATCGCGAGGGTATCCCCGCCCCTTTGAGAGGCGGGTGCTGCCACACCGCTCTGGTGGACAGTGGCGAAGGTAGAGGACACATCCGGCAAGAAGCCGTTGTTATCCTGTCTGAGCGGCCAGTACACAATGGCCGCGCGCCCGATAATATTTGCGCGCGGCACAAAGCCCCAATCACGCGAGTCGGAGCTGTTGGCGCGATTATCACCCAGCACAAAGTAGTCACCAGGGGGCACTACGCGGTTCGAAAACGAGGGAAACTGGTTTCCCTGGTGAGTGGGGTCAATATAGGTCTCCTTCAAGGAGACGCCATCCACCACCACGGTCGTCCCTTGGATGCTGATGACATCGCCGGGCAGGCCAATGACGCGCTTGACGTAATCCTGGGTGGGCTGGGGAGGAGCGATAAAAACGACGACATCGCCGCGCGCTGGAGGATGGAAAAGATAGGTCCATTTATCTACCAGGATCAGCTCTTTATTATGCAGATTCGGCTCCATGCTCATACCATCAACATAAAAGTTCTGGATGGCGAAGCGGATCACAAAAAACATGAGCACCGTCAACACGATAGTCTCTATAATTTCACGTGTCAGCCGCCAGCGCTTCTCAAAATCGAATTCCGGGTTCATTCAGTATCTCCCCACGCAGGATGTGACTCTTTGCTTCAAAATGTACCAGATAATGTCAGCAGATGCAAGTCTATTCGCCCCTACGCCTCTATGCCCCTATGCGCATAAGTTTACTCCAACAAAGCATGCATGCGCAAATCTCTCGCTAAAATACAGGCAATGTTCCTAGTATAGTACATCGTCCCGATTGGCAATCCGCGTAGGGGCGCCGTTTACAAGCCCGTTAGCAAGCAAACTGTGTATTGTGAGCTTCCACGAGCTTGTAAACGGCGCCCCTACGTTTCCTCGGTTCAACCTCTTTTCCATGGCTTTGCAAACAAACCTGCCTTGCGCATTGTCATCACCCCCACGTGGGTCGGATCTGGGGAATAGGAAATAACGGCTACTGTTTTCTTGTTTTCTTATAGAGAGTGTGAGCGTATCCCCATTGTAACCTTCCTGGACCTCTTGACGTGGGGGATTATGTGTAGTAGTGTTATATGGAACGTTTGTATCAATGGGCTGGTAGAATGTAGGCGACGGCGGGGTAGAAGCTCGTTGATAGTTCCTGAGCAGGCGTGGCCCGTGGGCTGCGAATTTTTATGATGGGTGGTCTAGCAGTATGCCCCAGGATAAAATTGTGATTCGTGGTGCCCGTGAGCACAATCTGAAGAATATAGATGTGACGATCCCGCGCGACAAGCTCGTGGTGATTACTGGTCTCTCCGGTTCCGGCAAGAGCAGCCTGGCCTTCGACACGATTTTTGCCGAAGGGCAGCGTCGCTATGTCGAGTCGCTCTCCGCCTACGCGCGCCAGTTCCTTGACAAGATGGAGAAGCCCGATGTCGATCATATCGATGGCCTCTCGCCCGCCATCTCCATCGACCAGAAGGGGACCACGCATAATCCGCGCTCGACGGTCGGGACGGTGACGGAGATCTACGACTACCTGCGCCTGCTCTACGCGCGTGTTGGGCACCCGCATTGCCCCAACTGCGGGCGCGCAGTCAGCCGGCAGACGGTCGAGCAGATCGTCGATGCCATCCTCAACCTGCCCGAAGGCTCGCGCATTATGTTGCTGGCGCCGTTGATCCAGGGGCGCAAGGGCGAATATAAGCATATCTTCGAGGAGATGCGCCGCTCCGGCTATGTGCGCGCGCGCGTCGATGGCAAGATCCTCGATCTGAGCGACGAGATCGACCTGGATAAGCAGAAGAAACATACCATCGAGGTCGTGGTTGACCGGCTAGTTATCCGCAAAGGACAGCAACCGCAGACTAGCAGCCCGCTCAGCACTGCCCCAGCTCAGGCGACGGAGCAGCAGGATGGGCATGGCGAAGCGCCGTCTTACAAGCAGGTCGCCGAACGCCCCACGCTCTACGATGTGAAAGCGCGAGAGGTGGAGCAGGACGTAGTCGCGCAGGAGGAGGTTGACCAGGCCTTCAGGCAGCGTCTCTCGGACTCCCTGGAAACCACCCTCAAGCTGGGGAACGGCGTGGTGCTGGTCTCGATCATCGACGGTGAGGAGATTCTCTACTCCGAGAACTTTGCCTGTGTCT
>JALYVR010000019.1:2555-18024 GCA_030853145.1 Chloroflexota bacterium
ATTGCGGTATCAGCCTGCCGGAGATTGCCCCGCGCACCTTCAGCTTCAACAGCCCGCACGGCGCGTGCCCCACCTGCACCGGACTGGGGACGCGCCTGGAGATGGACGCGGAGCTGGTGGTGACCAATCCCAATCTAAGCCTGCATGAAGGGGCCATCGCGCCGTGGAGCAAAGTGATCAATAGCAGTCAGTGGTATGCTTCCATCCTGGAGGCCCTGGCGAAACACTTCAACTTCAGCCTGGATGCGCCCTGGCGCGACCTGACCACGGAGCAACGTGAGTTGGTCCTTCACGGCACACCCGAACAATTGACGATCCGCTACACGCCGCAGCATGGTCGCCTGCGCACCTATACGATCAACTTTGAGGGCGTGATCCCCAACCTGGAGCGGCGCTATAAGCAGACCGAGAGCGACAATGTGCGCGAGGAGATCGAGTCGTATATGTCGGCGCGCCTCTGTCCCGATTGTCACGGTGCGCGCTTGAAGCGGGAGCCGCTGGCGATCACGGTGGGCGGGCGTAATATCGTGCAGGTCACGCGCCTCTCGATAGTGACTGCGAAGCGCTTCTTCCAGGAGTTAGAGGAGGAGGCCACGCCCGCACAAAAGTCTAGCCACAAACTTAACGGTAAGGGCAATGGTAACGCTAAGAGCTTGTTGAAAGATCCCCTGGCAAAGATCGATCCGAGCGGGCCGCTGGTGGAGACGGCACTCAGCGAGCGCGAACGTTTCATCGGGCGCCAGGTGCTCAAGGAGATCCGCACGCGGCTCCAGTTCCTGGTAGATGTGGGCCTGGATTATCTCACGCTCGACCGCGCGGCCGCCAGCCTCTCAGGTGGGGAGGCGCAGCGTATCCGCCTGGCAACGCAGATCGGGTCCGGGCTGATGGGTGTCCTGTATATCCTCGATGAGCCAAGTATCGGGCTGCACCAGCGCGACAACGAACGCCTGATCAGGACGCTGGAACACCTGCGCGATATCGGCAACACGCTGCTGGTGGTCGAGCACGACGAGGATACTATGCGCGCCGCCGATTATATCATCGATATCGGCCCAGGCGCGGGGGAACACGGCGGCAAAGTGGTGTCGGAGGGTACCTTTGACGAGGTATCGGCCGATATCAACTCGCTGACCGGGGACTACCTCTCAGGCCGCAAACGGGTCGAGATACCAGAGCAGCGGCGAACCGGCAACGGCAACGAACTGGTCGTGAAGGGGGCGCGCGAGAACAACCTCAAAGATATCACGGTGAAGATCCCCCTGGGCGAGTTTGTGGCCGTTACGGGCCTCTCCGGCTCCGGCAAGAGCACGCTGGTGACCGACATCCTGTACCGCAAGCTGGCCCATACGCTGCACCGCGCGCACGACAAGCCCGGCGCGCATGATGAGATCGAGGGCATCCAGTACCTGGACAAAGTGATCGACATCGACCAGTCGCCGATTGGACGCACGCCGCGCTCGAATCCTGCCACCTATACCAACGCCTTCACAGGCATACGCGACCTGTTCGCGCAAGTGCCAGAGTCGCGCCTGCGTGGTTATCAGCCTGGGCGCTTCTCGTTCAACGTCAAGGGTGGGCGCTGTGAGGCATGCAAGGGCGAGGGCATCGTCACCATTGAGATGAACTTCCTGCCCGACGTGTACGTGCCATGCGAGATCTGTAAAGGCAAACGCTACAGTCGTGAGGCGCTGGAGATCCACTACAAGGGCAAGAACATCGCCGACGTGCTGGATATGACGGTCGAGGAGGCCACGCATTTCTTCGAGAATGTACCATCGATCTATAATAAGATGAAGACGCTGAACGACGTAGGCCTGGGATATGTACGTCTGGGCCAGCCGGCAACCACGCTCTCCGGCGGTGAGGCGCAGCGCGTCAAGCTGGCGACCGAACTCTCGCGTCGCGCGACGGGCCGCACGCTCTACATTCTGGATGAGCCAACCACGGGCCTGCACTTCGCCGACGTGGAGCGCCTGCTGCATGTTTTGCAGCGCCTCGTCGATGCCGGCAACACCATCGTCGTGATCGAGCATAATCTGGATGTCATCAAGAGCGCGGACTGGATCATCGATCTGGGTCCGGCCGGCGGCGATGCGGGCGGCGAAGTGATCGCCGAAGGTACGCCGGAAGCGGTCGCGGAAAATGAACAGTCCTTCACCGGGCATTTCCTTAAGCGTATGTTCCTCGAACGGCAGCAACAAGCGGCTGCGCAGGAGCATATGCACAGTCAGCCCGCGACTGTGTCATAGAACCCCGTAGGGCGTGGCCTCATTTTACAGCGGCTGTTCGCTTCTCAGTTCGCTGGCGGGTGATCTCTCTGACCTCTCGCAGCCGTCAGCAGGTCGGGTAGGAGCGGGGGTCACCATGCTTGTTTCTATGGGGATGCCCAGGTCAGACTTGCCAAGTTTGATGTGGATGCCGCGCTGGCGCTGGCGGTAGTCGATCCAGACGATCAAGGCAATCATGGCCACGCCCACCAGGGCCACGCCGATGAATTTGTAGAAATGTGCCAGGTGCCGGACGTTTGATAAGCTGATGGCCAGCAGGCCAAAGGCCAGCGTCAGGCTGTAGAAGAGGTAGCAAATTTGTCTGACGCTGAGGCCGGTGGCCAGCAAGCGATGGTGCAGGTGGGTCTTATCGTAGTGCCAGGGACGCTGGCCGCGGCGCATGCGGTTGAGGGCCACCACAGCAACATCCAGGATCGGCACGCCAAGCACCATCAAGGCCAGCGCCAGTTTCGCGCCCCCCATTGTTGAGAGCACGGCCAGGCCCAGTCCCAGGAACATCGCGCCGCTATCGCCCATAAAGATCTTCGCGGGATGCCAGTTGTGTGGCAGGAAACCCAGCACAGCCCCGGTAAAGATGCCGGCGAGGAGGGCGATACTGTTCTGCTGCAACATCCAGCTAATCACGGTAATGAAGAGCGCGGTAATCCCGACCACCCCGGTTGCCAGGCCGTCTACGCCATCGATCAGGTTCACTGTATTCATCATGCCGGCGATCCAGAACCAGGTAAACAGTACAGCGGGGATAGAGGCCAGGCGGATGATATTGTTGTCCACAAATAGGTAGAGTATGGGCTGGTGAATCCAGGGGAAAGGATTGTTAAACGAGAACAGGAGAATGCCGTGAAACGTGGTTCTGCCAGGCGCGAGAATAATCAAAACCGCTACGGTCTGGGCGATGATTTTAGGCAGGGGTTTCAGGCCCATCACGTCATCATAGGCGTGTACCATGACCGTCAGAGTAGCGGCGGCGATGAACAACCAGTAAATGACCTGTTCCGAATACTGGGAGTGGGCATCTGTGGGGGCCGAGGTGTAGAGCAACAGCGAGACGATCAAAAAGGAGAGAAACATGGCTACGCCACCGAGACGAGGGACGGCCACCGTATGTACGCGGCGCGCAGCGGGGCGATCCAGCCACCCTAGCCGGTAGGAGAACGCTCTTACGGCAAAGGTGAGCAGGTACGTGAGCAGAAAAGCGCCAATTCCACCGATCAACAAGAGTACTATGGGTAATTGGCTAAACAGATCAAGAGGAAGAAGCGCAAGCAACACGCCGTGGATAACGCTGGCCTGGATCATAGAGACGCCCCCGGTGCGGAGATGATAACTCCTGCCAGACCGGCGCAATCTGGCCTGCGTTCTGAACAGGATAGCTCGATGATGAAATTTTCATTTTCATTTAAGAAAAACGCAGCGCCTTCTTTCTTTTAACGCCCCGTTTCTTTTATAGTACCACCTCTGTCAGAGCGCTTGAAAAGTTGCTTGCTGGCATTACGCTCTGCATGTATTCTTCGCAGCGACACATTTTACATTGGCTCATAGAGAATCGCTGCTGACGGAGAAAAGTAGATGCGGTCTCCTCTCCTTAAGACGTGTTGATCAACGCGCTGTCCCTGGATGACCAACCCATTCAGGCTCTCCGCATCCTCAATGACCCAGGCGCCGCGCTCATGTACCCAGCGTATCTTGGCGTGTAGGCGCGACACACGCTCTGATGGTATGCGCACATCGTTCCCTTGAAGGCGGCCCACGGTAAGCAAGGGTTTATCAAGCTGCCGCTGTCCCACAGTCTTGCCAGCTACCTCGATCAAAACACGCGCCTTGAGCGGTTGCTGCGGATTTCCGTTGCGCATTTCTTTAGGAAAAGGCGGCTCTCGGTTAAATCCTACCGGCACTGACCTGACAGGGGGATAGGCTTCAGGCGCAGGTGCTTGAGGTGGTCCCGCTAGCTGGCCCTGGCCTTGCTGCTGGATTAAACGCTCGATTTCAGATCGGGAAGCAATGATCGAGTTACCTTTATAGTCAACGTTGTAGCGGTTCTGCTCTTTCAGCAGGCCCGCGAATACGCCATTTCTCTGTTTCAATTCCTGGTAGGTACCTTGCTCAACAATATGGCCGTCTTTGAGCACAATGATTTCATCCACATTGCCCAGCGTGCTCAAGCGGTGAGAGATCATCAAGACAGTTCGTCCGACCACAAGGGTATCGATTGCTCGTAGCACCTCAACTTCTGCCTCGACATCCAGGCTGGCGGTAGGCTCATCCAGGATCAGGATGGGCGAATTTACCACAATGGCGCGTGCGATCGCTAAGCGCTGTCTTTGTCCACCGGAGAAGTTCTTCCCTCGTTCGCGTACCCTGGTGTCGTACCCATCTGGCAAATCCATAATGGTGTCGTGGATGTGGGCCTGTTTTGCCGCCGCTACGATCTCGTCATAGCTAGCCTCTGGCCGCCCTATCTTGATATTCTCAAGGATGGTGCCCTCGAAGAGCACCGATTCCTGCAAGACCTGGCTGACATTGCGGCGCAAGACCGCGAGCTCAATCATACGATTATCGATGCCATCAATTTTGACGTTTCCCTGATTGACTTCATAAAAGCGGGGGATCAACTTAATCAGGGTCGTTTTGCCGCCACCGGACAGGCCAACGAGCGCCACTTTTTTGCCGGCGGCAATATGCAGATTGATGCCCTTGAGAATAAGGCGTTCGGGTGTGTAGCCAAAGAAGACGTTTTCAAAGGTGATCTCGCCTCTGAAGCGTTGCGGGCCGCCGTAAGGCACGGTACTCTCGATGATTTCAGGGGCCTGGTCCAGGACTTCCTGCATGCGCTCGGCCCCGGCGGAGGCACTTGTGGCGACGGTGGTCAACTTGGAAAAATCTTTCATTGGCTGGTAAAGGCCCTTCAGGAAACCCAGGAAAAGGGTCAGGGCGCCAATGGACACCGGCGGATCAGCCGTGACGTTGATGATGGGGAATTTGCCGGTCGCTATCGCGATAGCGCCTGTACCGATGATAAAGGCCGTGCCAATAGTCACTAACACGTTCACAACCGGCGTAAATTGGGCCTGGAGTGAGCCTGCATCAAGCCCGGCCTGGCGGCTTTTGCCAACGTACTTATTAAAGCGCAGGGCTTCACGATCTTCCAAGGAAAAGGCTTTAAGGACAGTAATGGCGCCGAAGTCCTCCGCGGCAACGTCCGCGACCTCTCCGACGGCCTTGGATGCTCTTTTGGCCGCCGCCTTGATCCCTCTCTGGTATGAGAAGATAATCACGAAGAGGGCTGGCAAGAGCACTATGTTGAATAGCGTGAGTTGCCACTGGGTGATCACCATATAATAAATGGCTGTGACAAAGGTTAAGATACTACCAAACGAGTCTATCAGGCCATCGGTGACGACTTTTTCGACGTTGGCAATGTCGCCCGTAATACGTTGAACAAGATCACCTTTCTTTTGTTTGCCGTGCCAGTCCAGCGAGAGGCGCTGCAACTGGTCAAAGAGTATCTTGCGCAGCCGGGCCGAAAGATTTTGCGCAACCTGTGAGGTCATGAAGAGTTGCAGGTAGGTCAGGCCCGCATCCAGTAAACCGAGTGCTACGAGCATGATGATTAAGAAGGTGATAGTGGCGATAGCGCTATGTTTCTGGCCTGAACCAATGGGATTGAAAAAGTTGAAAATATCGTTAAATGGGAAACTGGGTTCTCTGACGGGAGTTCCCAGCGCATTAAAGATATCCTTAATAACGACGAGGGTGTTAGCTATGGCCAGCACATCCAGGAAGGTGATTATAAAAATGAGAATAATCAGAAACCGGTACCCCTTGAGATTCCTGAACAAGAAACGGATCAGTGAGGCCATGCTTTTGCCCCTTCCTTTTAAAATTCATAGGATGTTCAATGAAAGTCAAAGAACGTGTTGCGCTCTAGTGTAGATGAGGCAAAGAGACCCGTCAAGTGTTAGAGTTCACATTTTCCAGCCATTCATGCAAGTATACGCAGGAGCTGTGCCGTCACCAGCGCGGCGCGGCGTGCCATCTCCAGATAGAGCAGGCCTTTGCGTTCGCCTGAAAGCACTTCCAGCAGGTCGTTGTTCGAGAGGCAGCGCACGACCGCGAAGGGTAGTCCATGCCGGCTGGCGACCTGGCCCACGGCGGCGCTCTCCATATCTTCGCACAGCGAGCCAAAACGCGCGCGAATGCTGGCGAAGGTGGCCTCGTCACGGCAATAGGTATCGGCGGAGGCCACCACCCCGCTCAGGATGCGCACCGGGCGCACCTCCTGGCCGGGCGGCGGCACGATAGTCAGCGCATGTTGCTCGCTCAACACCTGGGCCGCTTGCTGTGCGCATGCGACTAGGTCGGGATCGCAGGGCAGGCTCCAGAAGCGTTTCCCGTCAACCAGCGTGTGCGCGCCGGCAACGTTATCATCCCAGCGCATGCCAAAGGCCGAATCCAGCACGCCTCCCGTCTGCAAGTAGCCACTGAATGGCGCGCATACCTCGGTGGCCACGATCACGTCGCCAGGCAACCCCTCGTGCGTGTGCGAACCGGCGATGCCATAATTGAGCAGTGCCTCCGGCTGCTCATAGATAATCAGCGCCTCGGTCGCGGCTCCCGCATTGACCATGCCTATTGAGGAATGAGTAATGGAGACGCGCACGCCATTCAGGTAGGCCCGTTGGATATGCCAGATGCCATGCACCACACGCTCTAGCGCCTGTCCCGTCATCTCTTCCAGCAAGCTCACAAGGGGTCCCTGTTCCATTCTCGTTGGTACGACGATACCGATATGGGTAAATCTCTGCATAGCCTCAGCTTTCTGTGATAAACGAACGTCCAATGGTATGGACGGCAACCCTGGTATGCGGCAGCACGCCTACGGAACGGAGACCTGTAACAGGCGGTCCCAGCCGCTATAATCTTGTGTGAAGGTCGCCTGTGCCTGCGGCCATAGCTCATGCAGCAGGTCAACAAGCGGCTCACGCTGCTGATAGCCGATCTCCAGACATACGATAGCGCCAGGCTTCAGGAGCGAGAGGCGATGCGCATCCACGAAAAGGCGCCGCAACAGGTCGAGACCATCGCTTCCGCTGAAGAGCGCCAGGTGTGGCTCGAAGGCGCGCACATCGGGAGCGAGGAGCGTCATCTCGTCGAGGCCCACGTATGGCAGGTTCGCGACGAGCACATCAACGGGTTCGGGCAAGGGATCAAGCAGATCCCCTTGCAGCAGGCGCACGCGTGACGCCACATGATGACGCTGACAATTGAGACGCGCCACCGCCAGTGCAGCGGGCGCGATATCGCAGGCATACAGGAAAGACAGGCGCGGCTCATGGACAGCCAGGGCCACGGGAATGGCGCCAGAACCGGTGCCAATATCGGCAACCATAGGAAGGCGTCCGGCATCATACATACGCCGGATGACAGCCAGGGCGGACTCGACAAGCAGCTCGGTCTCCGGGCGCGGGATCAGGACGCGCCGATCAACGAGGAGATCAAGTCCATAAAACTCTTTATGCCCGGTCAGGTAGGCGATCGGCTCACCCTGCGCGCGGCGGGCAATGAGCGCGCGAAATCGCTCTTCCTGCTCCCGGCTCAGCGCGCGTTCGGGATATGCGTAGAGCATGGGCCGCTCAACGCCGAGCACATGGCTCAACAGCACCTGCGCATCCAGGCGAGGCGTCTCCTGACCGGGCTGGTTTAATAAGACAAGAATGCCCTGTTCCAGAGCCTCCTTACTGGTTATCATAACGGTTTTGGCCACCTCTTGAGCCATGGCCCCGCGAGGGGGTCACTACACATTGACGTATGGTTTGAAAGGTAATAATCCACTACGCGTTCAGAACGTCCTGTGCGAGCCACTGCTTTATCTCCGGCGCGGTAAGATGTCCGATCTTCTCAAGAATATCGGCGCTCTCCTCGCCCAGCCGCCGGGCCTCGACCATATCACCCTGGGCCGCCGCGTCAGGTAGCTTTCCCCGTGCTCGCCGAGAATGCCGCTGATGAGCCTGATTGCCGCTCTGCTGAGCCACCTCCAGGGCCTCCTGCATACACCTATCGGCCTGCTCATATCTGCCCATGGCGCTCACTATCCAGCCCAGGTTTACCAGCAGCAGGCCAATACGTTCTTTGTACCCGATCTGCCGGGCCAGCGCCAGACCCTCTTGCAAGTAGACCTCGGCCTGCGCGTAGTCCCCCCGCTCGCCCGCCATAGCTCCCAGACTCTTGAGGATGAGACACATCTGCTCGCGATGGTCGATCTGCCTGGCGTCCGCTCCAAACAGGACACATAGCTTGCTGCGATAATGTGGGCTGGGGAATGCCGTGCCGCGCTCGCAGCGACTGAGGTAGTAGTGGTCGGCGTCAATCTGGTCCGCGACATATTTCTGCGACCATCCACGCGCCTCACGCGCCGCCTTCAGCCGCAGATTAGGAGTGATGTTGCCCGCTTTCTTCACAGCCCTCTTCCCTCCTGTTTCCTTTCACCCGTCCCCCCAGTATAATTCCAGAGGTATCTTTCAATGCATAAACGTACTCTGACCGTGATAATAGCCTATCAATATTTCCTTACCTTTTTTTGTTCGCTGAAACAAGCCTCGTGGAGCGCTCAAGATTCCAATAACGAAACATAGCATCTTCCCGCGCTCTTTGCGGTGCGGGAGATCTGTTCTAATGTCTATTTTAGCACTTCTAGGGGGGCAATATAAGCATAGCAGCTCGCAATTGGTGCTGTACAAACTGAGAAAAACTGCTACTATGTATGAACAAATTGTATGAGGAGGCCTTCTTGATACGTACGCTCACATTTTTACATACCTCTCCTGTTCATGTCCATACCTTCAATAGATTGCAGGCAGAGTATTCACCAGATATTCCTCTTGAGCATATCGTTGATGAAAGCCTGTTACGCGAAGCCTGTGATGCGGGAGGCCTGACTGCTTCATTGCAGCAACGCGTTGAGAAGACGTTGCTGGAAGCAGTAGATCAAGGGGCAGCCGTTGTTATCTGTACCTGCTCTTCTATCGGCGCTGTTGCTGAGATGGTCAATCAACGCACATCTACTCCGGTTATGCGCGTTGATCGTCCAATGGCTGAGGAAGCCGTCACGCGAGGGTCTCGTATTGTCGTTGCGGCCACCCTTGCTACGACGCTTATCCCGACACGAGAATTGATCTATGATGCTGCACGCCAGAAGCAGAAAGAGGTTCAGGTGATTGATCTGCTCTGCGACTCGGCGTGGCGTCAGTTTGAGCGAGGAGATCATGAAGCCTATCTTCGGGAGGTGGCTGACCAACTGCAACGAGCGGCATCTCAAGGTGATATTCTCGTTCTGGCACAAGCATCTATGGCTCGTGCAACCGAACTTTGTCCTGATCTTTCCATTCCGGTGCTCACCAGCCCGCGGTCGGGCTTCGTGGCAGCATTGAAAGCGTATTATGCGACGACAGCGCCGTAACGTCTTTTCGTTTCAGCAGGCATCCTTAAAGTTTTCATCGAGATCAAAATATCGCGTCAGGGACGCATATAGTATGTGCCGAGGAGCAAGGCGCCCGCAAGGGACGCCTTGCTCCTCATTCCCTGATGCCCTCCCGGCAACCTTACGCTTTGCGTGCGCGAATAAACGCGCTCACAAACTTCCCATCAACCTCCGCGCGCTCGGTTGCAGAGAGCGCGCCGATGGAGGTTGTTGCTCCGCTGTCGGCGACATCCTGGAGCGTATAGCGCCGCGTGACTTCGATCTCGATATCGACGAATCCGGCTTCCTGGAGCAGGTGGCGGTAGGTCTGCTCCTCCAGTGCTCCGGCGATGCAGCCCGCCCACGATTCAAGGTCGCCCCTCAGCGCGGGCGGAAACTGGCCCTGGAAGACGATATCCGAGACCGCGAACCGGCCGCCGGCTGTGAGCACACGGTGGGCCTCACATAATACCTGGCCTTTGTCGGCGGAGAGATTGATGACGCAGTTGGAGATCACTACGTCAACGCTCTCGTCAGGCAGCGGGATATCTTCGATGTAGCCGCGCAGAAATTTTACGTTTTCAACTCCTGCCTCAGCGCGGTTGCGCTCCGCCAGTTCAAGCATAGCATCGGTCATATCCAGGCCATAGGCGAATCCGCTGGGTCCGACGCGCTGTGCCGAGAGCAGCACATCGATGCCGCCTCCGCTGCCGAGGTCAAGCACCTTCTCGCCCGCGTGCAGTTCGGCCAGGGCCGTCGGGTTTCCACAGCCGAGCGAAGCCAGCGCCGCCGTGGCGGGCAGCCCCGCCAGTTCCGCGCTACTATAGAGATTATCGGTGATGGCGTCACCCCCCGTGGTTGGCGCGCAGCAACTGTCCCCACAACATCCTCTTTGCGCGGCCTGCCCATGTACCTGCGCGATACTCTGCGTATAGCGTTCCTGTATGCTGCTCCGCAGCCGGTCATCATTCGTGGAAATGTTTGTTATAACGATTGTCCTTTCGATGCCTATAATGTGCAGGAGCGCTCCTCGCGCGCCCTCTAGCTCTTTCCTGTGACTAACGTATAGTCTTCACCTCTATAGACGGCGATGAAACAGAAAGGACGCAAGTGAATGAACGAGAGAAGCTGGTTTACGCGCCTGAATTATGGTGAGCATTTCTGGTTCTGGCAAGATGAGGTCTCATCCGTCGTGCAGCAGGTGCAGCGGGGCTGGTAATCGATGATCTTCCCGCGCCGGTCAAACTCAAAGTGGCAGCAGGCGAGCAGCATCATCTTCAGTTTCGCGCGCGCACTGCACCCTCGATTTAGCGCCGGAGAACGAGAGGCCCAGCCGCTCAGCCAGTTCTTTCTGGGTCAGTCCCTCGTATTCGGTCAGGATCAGCGCCTGCCTGTAGTCGACAGGGAGACGCTGCACCATCGCGGCGAGGCAGGGGAGCAGTTCGCGCTCCATGTCGTCCTCTGGCAGTTCCTCCAGTAGATCAAGCGTCTCTGAAAGTTCAACTACGGGCCTCTGACTCCGGTAGTAGTCGTAGATGGCGTTGCGCGCGATGCGGTAGAGCCAGCCCTGCAATTTGCTCTCATCTTTGAGGCTGTCAATATGCGTATGAATCTTGACGAAGATATCTTGCAAGATATCTTCCGCCGCTGACTTGTCGCGCGCCTGCCTGCGAATGAATTGCTCCAGCGGCTCATGGAAGGCCTGCCAGACGCTCTCAGTTGAAATGCTCATATGTAGGCCGTATGCTTTCGCGAATGTCGTATTCAGGATGCCCCTATTGGCTCACTACTATAGACGAAAGGTTTCGCAAAAGGACGCACTATGCAGAGGAATGCTAGCTCATGCCTGCATCCTTCGCGCGCAGGATGGCCTCCAGACGGCTGGTCACTTGCAGTTTGCTGAAGATCGAGGAGATATGATTGCGCAGAGTTTTGGGGCTGATCACCAGTTGCTCTGCAATCGCCTGGTTGGTGTAGCCTTGCGCGATACGTGCCAGCACTTCCCGCTCACGTTCGGTCAGATCAGGGAATGCCTGAGAAGGGCCAGGGAGACGTGGTGCGCCAAAGTACTGCATCAGGCGCTGGGCAATTGTCGGGCTAAAAATGGCCTCGCCTGTGCTGACCACGTGGATGGCCTGTAATGTCTCTCGGCCCTCTGTGCCTTTGAGGAGATAGCCACGGGCGCCCGCACGCATGGCGGCAAAGACCGAATCGTCATCGTCAAACATGGTCAACACCAGGATCTGCACCTCGGAATGCTCGGCCAGAATGCGCCGGATGGCCTCAATGCCATTCATGCCAGGCATATTCAGATCCATGAGAATCACATTGGGAGAAAGCTGAGAGGTCTGCGCAATGGCCTCCTCTCCATTGGAGGCTTCCCCAACGACCTCCATCGTGGGGTCCGCTTTCAACAACGTCCGTAAACCGAAGCGAAAGACGGGGTGATCATCGGCGATGAGTACCCGAACCATGCAACTTTCTCCTTTCCCTGTCTGCCTCGCAAGCGAACGCTCATCGATAGGGGAGCCGTGCCTGGACCCGCGTGCCTCCATGCGGTCCGGGTTCGATGCACCAGCTTCCCCCGAGTTCCTCGGCGCGTTCGCGCATGGAGGTCAGTCCTACGCCACGGCGATAGGCCGGAGGCAAGCCAAGCCCATCATCGATGACTTCAATGGTTAATTGTTTGCGGTACACGAGGCGAATGATGCAGGTATGCGCATGGGCATGACGCAGCACGTTGGTCAAAGCTTCCTGGACAATGCGATAGCAGGCCACCTCGACGGCGGCTGGCAGCGGGGGAAGCTGTTCCGGGACTTCGAGAGAGAACGCAATGTTGCTCGCACGATTCTGCGTGAGTTGCTCGGCAATGGCTGCCACCAGGCCAAGATCATCGAGGGCCGGCGGGCGTAGCGCATAAACCAGGCGACGAATATCGCGAATCGCTTCTTGCGATTGGGTGATGGCACTCTTGAGGATGGCCTCAACTTCATCGGGGTCCTGTCGCAGCAGCATCTGTGCGCTCGTTAAGAGCAGCGTCTGGCTGGACAACTGCGGTCCAAGGCCATCATGCAAATCGCGGCGCAGGCGGCGTCGTTCTTCCTCGCGGGCCGAGACGAGCCGCTCTCTCGTCTGTTGGAGATCCTGCGTCAGGCGCTTCAAATCAGCCGTGAGACGCACTGCATGCGCGGCAATGTCTACCTGGCGTGCCAGGTCTTCAATGAGGCGACGATCAGTGGGGCTGAAGGCTTCGCCTGGAGCACGCGGAGCCAGCACCAGTTCGCCCACCTGCTCCGTTTGATACGCCAGCGGCAGGTGCAGCTCCTCCCCCTTCGATGTCCCATAGGATGCTGCGACGACCATCTCTCCATCCTGCTGCAAGACGATTGCGGCGTAGGGCAACTTGAGTGCCTGGGCAACCGTCTCCACAATCGTGGGCAGTATGGTGTCTGGTGCGACCGTCGCTTCCAGCCGCTGGCCCAGACGTGAGATCGCCCGGTATGGGTCATCACGCTCGCCGTACATCAAGCGGTTGACGGCGTGTTGCAGCAGCTCTCGCAGGGGTTGGAAGAGGACCGCCACCAGGGCAGCCGCCACCAACGGCAGCACCGGACTCTTTTGCGCCTGCATGAGTGTGCCAAACCCTCCCACAATGAGGACGTACACACCAACAATCCCAGCGGTCAGAATGGTATAGACCAGGGTACGATTGATGATGATATCAATGTCCCATAAACGGTAGCGTAGAATCGCGATCCCTAGACCAAGAGGAATGAGCGCAAAGGAGAGCAACGTGCTTGTTGCATTAAGCAGTTGATAGGGCGAGTCAGCAGGTAATGCTCCGAGAAGCAACGTGCTGATAACATTGAAGGAGATGCCGACAGCAGTGACGTAGACAAACCACTTGGTCTGCTGGCGTTGCACAACATCGAAAACGCGCACATAGCGGTAGACCATAATGAAGAACGCACTCCCAAACAGCAACACCACTTCCGCGACTTGCAGAACAGGAGAGATCGGATTCCACTCACTTGTTACAACCCAGGGCAGGATAAGGAGCCAGGACCAGCATGGCACAAACCGTCCGCTGGGGAACGTCACGAAAAAAACACCCAGGCCAGCCCATTGCGTGACTGAGATGAGAAAAAGCAGAATTTGGAAAAGTAGAGGTTCCTGTGTGGGTGCGTAGGCGACTAAAAGGGGGTTCGTGACGCCTGTGGCACCATAGAGTACCAGCAGTAGCGAGACGAACAGACCTATCCCCTCATCGGACTTGCGCCAGAAGATCAGGAGGCCGACACCCCAGAACAGCAGCGACACCACCACATCCAACGAGATATAGTAGGTGGCATAGGTGGATACGGAGATCTGCAAATGGGCAAGGGCAGCAGCATTGTCCGGTGTAAGTTGTCCAGAAGGAGGGCCGCCACCAGGCATCATACACTGCATCTGGTTTGTAAGAGTGCAGACACTGCGCATGATCCGGTAATAGGCGGGAATACTGGCGACAAAGTTCGCCAGTAGCACTACTGCACAAAAAATCCATGCCCCGCGCGCCAGGGCTAGCCATTTGTGAGGAACACGCACGGTGGTCGTTCCTGGAAAGGCTTTTGTACCAGGTGGTGACATCATCGTTCTGCTCCTCTTGGGTTGTCCAGGTGCTGCCGCAACTGACTGTAGATGTCTCGTGCATGCTGTGTGACAACGTCTCTCTGCCTCGTATTGTATCAGCCCCTGGTCTGCCGGTCGAGTTTTGGCGAAGGCGGGCATTGGTATGGTCGCGCCGCCACACGGCCGGTAGACCTATCGTACACAGCCGAGCTAGCCAACAATCTTCGCGGGGGCAGCGATCGGCTGGACTGCCTCTATGCGTACGCGGCTCTCTGTCGTGAGGGCGTACCCCATCCATCCAAGCCCTGCGGCGAAGAGGACAAAAGCGACGCTAGCCACAATGGCCCCAAGGGTGTCGCTTAGTGGAACATCCACGACATTGAGGACGGCGCCGATCAGGAGGAGTAGGCCAGCCCAGCGTGGCAGGATGCCAGCACGCATGACAGCGATCCCCAGTAGAATACCACCCAGGGCAAACAGGACGCCTGCCACCAGAAAGATGACAAAAAACGCTGGTGGTCCATTTCCGGCAGCCAGTTGAGGAGCAACCTGAGCCAGCCAGGGCTGGAAGAGCAACCCTGTGACTGATAAGCCCGCGAAGAGAGATCCGCCGAGAAAGGCCAGGATAATGCCAATGAACCCTAGCCAGCCTGCACGCTCTCTCTGGCGTGCGCATATGCTGGGTAGGCCTAACAAGAGCAACACTTCTCCAATCAAACTCACCAGTGTCACAACTGTGTACAGAGGAGTCAGATACTGGTGGGGATCATTGCCAGCGAAGAGAGCAGCAGTCAAGATGTTGCCAATGCTGCCGAGCACAGCTCCCAGAATCAGGGCCAGTCCACTCGCGCGATATAACGTTGCAGATGACATGAGACATTTCCTCCTTGCAGGACACTCCTACATGTGTTACGAAACGATAGATCAAGATGTGATCTGCTCGGAGTGTACCTGAGCAAGAGCGGTTTTGTCATGGGACTGCGCTCCTAATTTGCCTGGGAGTATCCCTCCTACCTGCTCTCCCTCATCTGGGACTATATGTCCTACATGAGTAAGAGGACTTTTAGCTCAGAGGTTTCTCATGACCCCTGGTCTCCCGCTTGCAGTCCTTGCA
>JALYVR010000020.1:0-17179 GCA_030853145.1 Chloroflexota bacterium
ATGAAACATCCAGAGAGCCACACGCTACAGGCCGACATTATTTCAAGACCACATTCTGGCCGATGAAGCGCTCAGCGATATCGCCGACGAGAGGGAGCTTGAAGTACACTCCCCTGGCGGCTTGAATGATGGCTACAAGCCAACCAACACAGCATATAATGTTTATAACAATGAAAGGAAGGACGAGGTACCCGGACAGTGCAGGGAACAGAAAATGATGCCAGCGACCTATGAAGCTGACAAACCCGATATCGAACAGGTTTATCGCGCCGAAGAACAGCACCGATTGCAGGGCATGAAAGCGCACAAAGCGATTCTGGCCACCAAAGAGCAACAAGAGCAGCCCCGTGAGCCAGCCACCTACGTAGCTGAGCGCGGCAGCCAACGCTCCAGCGCTGATAAACGCCGCAGGAGCAGGGGTATATTGGCGGCTATAGGAAGAAACTTCCACACGTACTACTGGCTGGACTGGTTGGTAACCTGGCTGGTAGGGGATCTGCTGCTGCTCGGCAGATTGGTAGAAAGTCTGCTGCTGCTCGCTTCGCGGGTAATAGCGCTGTTGTTCGGCCTGCTGAGGCTCATACTGTTCATAATTCGTCATGATCTTTATCGCTTTCTCTGGTTTCTTAAGAAACAATGCGTTAGATTGCATATGGATGCGCAAGCTACGGAGCGACGAGCGAGGCAAGCCTCGCGCTACGAGATGAGTCGCGCTGCTCGCGCATGAGCCAGACGTAGCCATCCTCCAGGGTTGGTTCTACTGGCACTGCTCCGGCGCGCGGGGAGAGCCTGCCTACGACGCGATACTGGGTAGCGGATTCCAGGTGCATGGTCGAAACAATGGTGAAGTTCCCTTCTGGTTTGCAGCCGGGTGTGGTGATCGTCCAGACTCTATCGCGGGCCTCGCGTAGGATGTCGGCGGTCGTGCCGTGGAAGATCACGCGACCGTCTTTCAGCAGAGCGAGGTTCTGACAGGTCTGCGCGATATCCTCTACGATATGCGTGGAGAGCAGTACCGTACGGCTCCCGCCGAGGTCGGCGAGCAGATTGCGGAAACGAATGCGCTCCTCCGGGTCCAGACCCGCCGTTGGCTCATCCACGATCAGTAACTGGGGATCATTGAGCAGCGCCTGCGCAATGCCGACGCGGCGTTTCATCCCGCCCGAAAAGGTCTTGAGTTTGCGCTTTGCGACATCCTGTAACCCGACTACCTCCAGCAATGCCGTGACGCACTGCTGGCGCACTTTGCGGTTATCGACACCCTTGAGGATTGCGACATAATCCAGAAACTCGCGGGCGCTCAGGTCAGGATAGACTCCCAATTCCTGGGGCAGATAGCCCAGCACGTGCTTGAGCGCCTGCCTACCTTGCTCAGTGCGCAGGTCATGCTCGCCAACACATAGAGTGCCGCCTGTCGGCTGGAGAATGCCCGCCAGCACGCGCATCAGCGTGGTCTTGCCGGCTCCATTGGGACCAAGCAGGCCAAACATGCCGCCAGGAATAGCCAGGTCGAGGTTATCAAGCGCGTACACACCGTTGTGATAGACCTTGCTGAGTCCGGTGATAGTTATATCCATCGAGAGCAGCTCTCCTTTGTGTACACATTTGCGTTTCACTGTGATGTCTGTACGCGTGTACCTCTCTGCATCTACTGTAACAGGCAGATGTCACAGCCATATCATGTAATTGTCGCAAAGGTGTCGCAAGGGATGGGGGGAATAGTTGAGAGGAAAACCGTTCTGCTTCATCCAGAACGGCGCAAAAGTTACTCCTCCTTCGTAGCGGCGCGATAAACTCGCGCCGCTACGAAGGAGGAGTACTTATGAGAGTGGGAGAGCAATAGACACCCTTATGCCCTATTCAGGTGTGCCAATGTACCAGAGGTTGCCGAAAGGGTCCTTCACGCCCGCGACGCGCTCTCCATAGGACTGCTTCGCCGGCTCCGCGACCGAGGTGGCTCCCGCCTGGAGAGCGCGCTTGTAGACGGCATCAACATCGTGCAGGTACAGGTAGAGCATCGCGGGCATCGGCTCGCTATTTCCACCCCCGCCAATCATCAACATCGAGTCGCCGATCCTGACCTCGGCGTGCATCCCGCCGGCCGATCCTGTACCACGAGACAGCTCCGTTGCATCAAACACCTGTTTCACAAAATCGATCAGTTGAGCCGCCTCCTGTACAACCAGGTAGGGTGTAATAGTGTGAAAGCCTTCGCGAATTGTCATTCTTACTTTCTCCTTCGCATAGTAACTCATATCTCTTGCTGCGTCGAAGCCGCGTAGCGGCGCTACATTTCTTCAATCAACACATTATCC
Source organism: Chloroflexota bacterium (assembly GCA_030853145.1). Taxonomy (GTDB): domain Bacteria; phylum Chloroflexota; class Ktedonobacteria; order Ktedonobacterales; family Ktedonobacteraceae; genus JALYTT01. Next base: position 2,316 of record JALYVR010000020.1, read on the forward strand.
AGAGGGGTCGCTATTTCATGATACTCGAAAGAAAGCGATCCGTCTTGTAAAAAATTGACCTTACTCGCAGAGGGGGACGTGGTTGAGGCGCTCGCCTAAATCGTGGGGATAGGCCGAAGGGTTAAGGCCAGAGAAGGCCTGGAAGTCGTGGATGAAATGCGCCTGGTCGAAATAGCCGCAGGCCCAGGAGATCTCCGCCCAATCGACCTGCTGCTCATTTCCAATCAAGCGTAACACCTCCTGGAAGCGGCGGACACGGCAAAACAGCTTTGGTGTCAGCCCAACTTCTTCGTTGAATACCTGGATAAAGCGCCTCTGGCTGATGCCGATCTGCTGGGTCACGGCCGCAATCGTTTGCGTGTGCGGCACACGCTGGAACTCATTGAGCGCAAAGGCAACGGCGGGATGGCGAGCCAGGGGCCGGGATACCTGCGCCAGCAGGAAACGCTCAAAGATACAAAACCTGGCCTCTGGCGTCTGGGATGCGAGCAACTGCTGACGCAGATCATTGGCGGCCGATCCCCACAGTGTGTCCAGGGAAACATGCATGTTGTGTAACTCGTTGGCCGGCAACCTGAGAAACGGGAAGGCGCCGCCTGGTTTGAAATTTACGCCGATGATCGACGACTGCTGGGCCGTATCGATGACGAAGTACTCCGAATGTGCGCCACAGACCAGGCAACCGTCAAAGCGCTGGCAGTGGTTGGTGTGTTGCCGGTCGAATATCCACAGCGCATCCTCGCGCAGGTTGATCACTACCTCTACAGTGCCAGTCGGAAGAACGCGCTCTTTCACATAGGGCAGTTCGTAGCCTTCGTACAGCCAGAACAGGCTCACGAAATCGGCCAGCGGCGGCCGAGGAATATAAGCGTAATTGACGGCCATCACCACCCTCCAAAAACAGCATACGAACCTGCGAAGTATGCCATGCGCAAGCTCCAGAAAGCGCCATCACAATGCGCTGGCGCTTTCTCATCGTACCAGACGAGACAGGTATTGTCAAACAAACGTTCTACCTTTATCGCTATGTGGTACTTGCGACCATTCAGGAGTTAGCGATTGATTGACCTTGTCTCGTTATCCTTGTTCTGCAGGATGTCCTCCAGTATCAAGGCGCGCCCTTCGCTCCATGCAGCGGCAAAGGGCTGCGCCCCCAGTTGAGCGCGGGCTGCCGTCACGGCTTGCTCGTAGGCAGGACGCTCGATCGCCGGAAGGGGGATATGAATGGCCAGGCGCAACACCTCCGCCGCGCTCCATAGTCGCGCTGCCCACGCGTATGCCCCTTGTGCCGCTACCGCACCTGCCAGACCTTCCAGACCGGAGGCCAGGTTCATCTTGTTATCTGCTTCCCGCGCTAACGCAATCCCCTCTTCGTAGAGAGTACGGGCCGTGGCATTGTCACCCTGAGCAGCGCTTACCTTCGCTAACGAGGAGAGCGCTAAGGCTGTGCCATGGCGTTGTCTCATCTCCTTGAAGAGCGCCATCGACTGCTCAATGAGCGGGCGCGCCGAGGAAACATCGCCACGATCAAGGGCTAACAGACCCGAGAGGCAGAGACAATAGGCCATAGTCTCCTTGTCGCCCAACTTTCTAACGGTTGCGAAACTCTCCTCCAGAAACATACGGGCGCGAGCACGATCACCCTGGGAGAGGTATTCCACCCTTGCCAGGTTGAACAGCGATTCAGCAACGCTATCCTTCTCCCCCAATTCCCTATTTATCGCCAAACTCTCTTCGAGCAGGTCAAGCGCTCTGACATACTCGCCTTGATCGGCGTCCACGCCTCCCAGGTGGAGCAATATACCCGCAATGGCTCCCCTGTCATCTAACTGTCTGAAGAGTACCAGAGACTCTTCGGCTTGCGAGCGTGCTATGGCGAGATCACCTCTCCCCCAAGCGATATCCGCTTGCAGATGCAGGGAGGAGGCAATGCCCGCCCTGTCTCCAATTGTGCGGTACAGCACCAGGCACTCAGTGATTAGCGTCTCTGCCCGATCATGATTACCCCGGACCTCGTTCAGCCTTGCGGCACTATAGAGAGCTACCGCGCGCACTGGTGCCGCCACTTCACCACTTTGCACAAGCGCACGCTCTAGAAAATCTAATCCCTCGCTGAAGTAACCACGCGTGTACCAAAATGAGCGCAGAGCTGCCCCCAGGCGCAGAGCTATCTCTCTCTCAGATCCCGTTTGCTCCAGTGACCACTGCATGGCAGCGCGCATATTGTCGTGCTCCTGCTCCAAACGCCCCAGCCATAGCGCTTGTTCTGGACCCCAGAGTTGCTCATCAGCCCTTTGCGCAAATGCCATAAAGTACGCTCCATGGGCCTTGCGCACGACTTCCATCTCTCCGCTCGCCGCAAGAACCTCCAGCCCATATTCACGGATCGTCTCTAATATGGTGAAGCGCGACTCCTCTCCAGCATCTTGCGTCTCTCTTCGTAATAAACTTTTATCGAGGAGCGAACTTATGGTATCTAAAGCCGATCCCACCTCTCCATCAAGCGCGGCGCAGACCGCTTCCACCGCCTCCAGCGTACACCCGCCAGCAAAGACGGAAAGCCGTTCAAAGAGCTGCTGTTCTTGAGCATCCAGCAAGAGATAGCTCCACTCGATGGTATTGCGCAGGGTCTGTTGCCGCGCGACCACGTCGCGAGCTCCGCTCGTCAACACCTGGAGCCGTTGACTCAAACGGACAAGCAGTCCCTCGGGCGAGAGGAGTTTCATGCGCGCAGCCGCCAGTTCGATAGCCAGCGGTAATCCATCCAGGCGAGCGAGGATCTCTGCTATGGCAGGTGCATTCGAGACGGTCAACTGGAAATCGGGATTGACCGCCTGTGCCCGTTGGGTGAACAACGCGACAGTCTCGTACTGGGAAAACACCGTGAGGTCGGGCGCAGATATGGGATCGGGAAGCGACAGCGGCGGCACAATATACTCGCGCTCGGCCCGTACATGTAGCACTACCCGGCTCGTCACCAACACCTTGAGGTGTGGACAAGACGCCAGAAGCTCTGCCACCTGTACAGATGCGCTTATCACTTGCTCGAAGTTATCCAGCAGCAGGAGTATATGCTTGTGCCGTAGCTCTTCCGTTAGATGCTCCAAAAGAGGCTGACCCCCCTCCTCGCGCAGGCCGAGGGTCTGAGCAATAGCGGTCAGAATCACGGCGGGATCACTCACGGGCGCCAGGTCCACGAAGTAGCTGCCATCCGCGAACAGGTCGCTTAGAGATGCTGCCACCTGCAAGGCCAACCGCGTCTTGCCCATGCCGCCTGGTCCCGTCAGGGTAAGCAAGCGTACATCTTCGCGGCGCACAAGCTGCTCAATGGCGGCTATTTCCCGCTGCCTCCCGATGAAGGAAGTGGACTGCACAGGGAGGTTGCCGGGGTAGCTATCAAGGGATTTGAGGGCTGGAAAATCGGCGTGCAGGCCCGCGACGACGAGCTGAAAGAGATGATCGGGTCGTGGCACATCTTTGAGGCGCTGCTCGCCCATATCGCGCAAGCTCACATCGTCGGGCAGGTGCTGCTCGACAAGGTTGCGCGTTGTCTCAGAGAGCAGCACCTGTCCCCCGTGTCCGGCGCTCATGATGCGTGCCGCGCGATGTATGTCCATCCCCACATATCCCTCGGCAGCCAGCACTGGCTCGCCCGTATGCAGCCCCATACGCACGCGCACAGCGCTACCTTCGGGCCAGGGGTGAGAGGCCAGAGCGCGCTGCGCGTCAACTGCCGCCGAGACAGCATCGGTGGCACGCGCGAAAGCCACGAAGAAGGCATCTCCCTGCGTATCGATCTCGTGGCCGTTCCAGCGCTGGAATGCCGTGCGCAGCAGGTGCCGGCACTCCGCGAGCACCGAGACGTAGCGCTCACCCAGCCGCTGGAGCAACTGTGTGGACCCCTCGATGTCGGTAAAGAGCAACGTGACCGTCCCCGTGGGCAATTGGCGCATTGAGAACCCCTGTATTCCTTGTGTTATGGCTTGTGCTAGAGAAGGCGCAGCGTCCATGCGCTGGCGTACTGTCTGATACATAGCGGGATGATCCTATTATAGCGCATGCTATGCGCCGTAGCTTTTGTAGAACACCTGTTTCTTTCAGTCTAACACAAAAAGAGGTCGGATTCGGCCCGCATATTGGCTTTCCACGAACTGTGGTAATTTTAGAGACTGCACCTTTTTCTTCTTATGCGAGGGGAAGATTAATCAGCGACCTCAACATTTTCAATACTATAGGTTTCCATCTGCGCTTGATAATGTACTTGAATCAAGGCTATTAACAGATCAACCGGAATTGGCAAAAGGCTCTGAGGAAGCCGAATACTTGGAGACCAACCAGATCGCCAGCGTTTTGCAGGGGCATAGACAGCAAAGGAGTTAGCCTGTTCTATGATTAAACCGAGCGCGCCGATTTCCTGCCATTTGAGTGTGATGTTGCCACGGGTCATCGGGTTTTTCTCTACCGATTCAAGCAGAAACGGGTAGAAGTACTGAATTCCCTCCTCATTAATGATCAGGAGAGGCGTACGACTAAACAGTTGGCGCAGAAAGAAGAGCAGCAAGATCACCCCACCCAAACCAAAAAGGCCAACGGCGATAATTACTATAACCATTTGCACCGGATTCTCAGGATTCTGCAGCATCCAGACACCGCCAATCACGAAGAGGAGCGAGACCCCTAGCAGGTACAACAATTGGGTGTTTGCGCGAGTGTAGAAAATGATATCCTGGCCCTGGCTCAGGGCTGGCCTTTTGAGGAAAAACCTTACGCCTCTCTTTGCTTTCTGGTGGTCCGTGTTCAGCGGCTGCATCACCGCACCAGCTTCTTTCGCCTCACGTATCTGCGCGCGATGAAAATAGGATTCGAGAAGATAGGAGCTGGAATGGACGCCGCTGAAATTAGCCCCACTCAGATTGGCTCCCTGGCGATGAAGTTCGCGCAGATCATCGCGGCTCAGATTAGCTCCGCTCAGATGAGCTCCTTGAAGGCGAGCATCGCTCAAATCAGCCTCGCGGAGGTCCGCATTTCTGAGATCAGCGTTAGTAAAGTTGGCTGTCCCAGCATTGGCCCACCGGAGGTCCGCATTTCTGAGATCAGCGTTAGTGAAGTTGGCGGCACATATATTGGCGCCACTAAGATCAGCCCCGCTGAGACGCGCTCCAGCGAAGTTGGCTTCGGCGATTTCAGCCTCAGTAAGGCACGCTCCGACCAGGTGAGTTCCGGCACAATTGGCCCCGGCAAGATCAACCTTCCCCAGATTGACCCCGTCTAGATTGACTCCACTCAGGTCAGCATCGCTCAGGTCGGCATCATAACAGGGATTCCATTTAGAGGCTGGCGCCGTCTCACGGGTATCTGTTTTCCATTGGTTCCATGCTTCGACCCCCCGGGCGAGCAGATCAAGCTGCTCCTGATTGGCCATAGCCTTCCTCCCTGGCTTAAAACTCATACGCTTCGGCTTGCTCTATTCTTGATAACTTGAGTATCTTACTCAAGTTTGGTTAACTCAGCAAGGAGACGGTCTATGAGATAGGAAAGATGGCTGTCAATGTAACCTGTCGTGCAACCCATAGTGACAAAGAAGGGGTCACGGCTCGGCTTATCTTCATGAAGCTGAACCATGACCCTCTTCAGACACGGCTCGTGTTCATCGTATCAGTGGGCGGTTGCTTTCCGGGGGCGATAGCTGCCAGCCGGGGTGCGGAAAGCCACATTCAGGCGGTTCCAGGCGTTGATGGTCGCAATCGCCAGGGTCAGGTTTGCCAGTTCCTCTTCGGTGAAGTGCGGACGGACACGTTCATAGACCTCATCGGGAATGTGATTGTCGGCCAGCAGAGTCACCGCCTCGGTCCACTCCAGGGCGGCGCGCTCGCGCTCGCTGTAACATGTCGCCTCTCTCCAGGCGGAAAGCAGGTAGAGACGTTGCTCGCTCTCGCCTTCCGCGCGCGCATCTTTGGTGTGCATATCCAGACAAAAAGCACATTCGTTGATCTGCGAGGCCCGTGTCTGGATCAGCCTGATAAGCGGTATCTCTAAACCGCAGTTCTCTACATATTCCTCAAGCCGCAGCATCGCCTGGTGCGCTCCTGGCGCGGCTATGACATAACGTAGACGAGCATTCATAATGATCCTCCTTTTGCTGATTGCATGTATGAATCTAAAAAGGTATACTATCCTGGACAAACTCTATCCATATTATAGATTCCTGGACAGAAAATATCAAGGATAAAATATGTCCATAATATACAATAATATGGGAAAATACTATCCAGGATCACCATTGTTAACGATGAAGTGCAGCGGAGAACCGGCTAAACGAGGAGAAAAAATCATGAAACTGAGCGAAGGGGTTGAGTGGGGGCTACATTGCGTGACAGTGCTGGCCGAACTGCCGCCTGGAGCAACCTTACCAACCAGGACATTGGCCCACTATCACGGGCTTTCAGAAACCTACCTCTCCAAGCATCTCCAGGCACTTACCAATGCCCGCATTATTGAATCGGTGCCCGGTCCTAAAGGGGGCTACCGGCTGACGCGCGCTCCAGAGGAGATTACGCTACTAGAGGTGGTAGAGGCCATCGATGGACGCGAGCCACTGTTTCGTTGTACCGAGATTCGCCAACAAGGCCCTCTGGCACTCCCGCCGCAGGCGTATCGCCTGCCATGTGGCATCCACGTTGCCATGGCACGAGCAGAAAAAGCCTGGCGCGATGCGCTTCGCGTGCAAACTATTGCCGATCTCAATAGCCAATATTCACGAGATGTTGAGCCGCAACAACAACAACGAAGAGAGCAATGGATGAGTGAACACATACGGCATGGCGCGAAAAAATTATAATGTGAAGTCTTTTTGTGGAGAAAAAAAGAAGGGTGACCGATGGGGCTCGAACCCACAACCACTGGAGCCACAATCCAGAGCTCCACCTATTGAGCTACGGTCACCATGTGCGCTATGATGTCAGTATAGCGGAGACCACACACATTGTCAATAGTTTTGGCGCTGTTCATGTCCACAGGCGGGCAGCATGCTGGGAGACATTGTACAGCAGCATGCTGCCCACCCATGAACGCGAGCAGTTCAGACGACCAGCACGACTTTCCCCATCGTCTTGCGCTCGGCGATGGCCTGGTGCGCCTGCGCGGCTTGAGCCAGCGGGAAGGTCTGGCCGACGATAATTTTGAGTTGGCCGCTGGTGAGGTACTGCGACAACTCCATCACAGCCTTCAAGGTGCGGTCAGGGCGCTGCATCCAGCTTGTGAGCCAGTAGCCAGTGACGGTCTGGTTTTTGTACATGAGCTGAATGCCGGAGAACTGGCTGATCTGCCCGCTGGCCGCGCCATAGATCACCATGCGCCCGAAAGGCGCCAGGCATTGCAGGCTTTGATCGGCGATCTCCCCCCCGACCATCTCCAGGATGATGTCCGGCCCCTGCCCGCCGGTTGCAGCCTGGACCTGTTCAACCCAGTTCTCTTCGGTATAGTTGATAGCGGCATCCGCGCCCAGAGTGCGTACCAGCTCAAGCTTGGTGGCGCTGCTGGCCGTCCCGACAACGGTCCCGGCACCCATGAGTTTTGCGAGCTGCACCGCCAATGTCCCCACGCCACCCGCCGCCGCATGCACCAGCACGCTCTCTCCCGGCTGGAGGCGCGCGGACTCCCGCAACAACTGGAAGGCGGTGATGCCCTGCACAGGAAAGGCGGCGGCATGGACAAAGTCCAACTCCGGCGGAATGGGGATGACTGTATCGGCCCTGGCTGTACTATACTCGCCATAGCCGCCAGCGCCAAAGGCCACCACGCGCGTCCCCACTGCCGGACTGCTTACGCCTGATCCATGCCCGGCAACGGTTCCGGCGAACTCGACTCCCAGCGTCATGGGCGTGTGGGTGCTTGTGAGATACGCGCCCTGGCGCAGCGCCAGGTCGGCATAGTTAATGCCCGCCGCCGCGATCTTGATAAGCACTTCCCCCTCTTGCGGCTGGGGAGTCTCGATCTCTTCCAGGCGCATCACCTCGGGACCGCCAGTTTCATGGATGCGGATTGCCTTCATAACAATGTTCCTCTTTCAAAATAGTATGTACGCCTCAACCCTCATATAAGAGTTGGTTTGTGTTCCGCCAGGCGATACGCTGCGACTACAGAGATTATAACGCACAGGCGCGCATAATGTGTCATGATGTCATGGGCGCTCTAATCCACATAGGCCTACGCGGATGGAGTGCTTGCCTGTCGTGATGACACACATTGATAAGTAATGATCATCTGGGCAACATAGACTCTAAAATTGACCCTTGTGTAGTTCCAATTATGGCAATAATATTGCATCCATTAACGACATCTGCTGCGTATATTACGAAGGATGCATGGTGTCTCAGGGATGCACCACTTTTCAATTGCCCAGGTAGCTTGTTGGCCCTCTTGCCTTAGCAAGAGGTATAATTTGTTATACGAAGAAGCATATAGAAGCGTCTTGACATAGTATCTGGATAAGAAAAAAGTACCGGCCACCTGCACAGTGCTCTTGTAGAGGTAAAGATACGCGGTACACTATTTTCCAGTGTAGATGGAGGGAAAGCTAGTTTCCTTATCCGGCGTCTCTTTCTAGCCCTTTTTCTGCGTTTTGTGCAGGTTTAGCAAAGAAGGTTTCTCCTGTTGGGGCGAGCCAGGCGGTAATCGCGGGAGCGCTCATGGGTGTCCCCATGATTGAAGGGGCAGACCACAGGAGAATGATATGTACGCTTGTAGCATAAAAATACATAGAACAGCATTTACTATGAAGAAGGACACAGAAGGTCAGTAGGGATATATTGATCAGGCTGACCTTCCCCAGGCGAGGTGCGGGAATGAATGATAAGGATCGACGCCGCTCAAAATTGCGGCGCCATGAGCGGCAGCGCATTGGAACATTTCTCAGTACACACAAAAAGTCTCTTTTCACGGCCGGGCTGCTCACAGCGATGGTGGTGCTCCTTTTTGGTATTTTCAGCCAGTTCCAGGCGCCCTCGACAAGTCCGCCACCAGCAGGAGTGACCTCCATCGATTACAGCACATTTGTGAGCCAGGTAAAAGCTAACAACGTGCTGGCAGCGACTATGCAGAATGGCGCCATCAATGCGTTACTGGCTGCTCCAATGTCACAAGGCCAGGCCCCCATCCCTGTAGTGGGAAGCGGGACCCCCGCTAAATTTGCCGGTGATATCGCCGCCTGGAACCGCTACGTGGCCGCCGGGTATACGTACTGGCCGAGCACGGCTACCTCGACGCCGATTGACCCGGCGCGCACGGTCTATACGCGTTTTCCTGTGGCTGGCGATCCAGGGCTTCTGCCCTTACTGGTTAGCAAACATGTTGTAGTTAACACGCTATCTAACAGCACGACGCCGTTCTGGCTTGATCTCCTCTGGAAGTTTGCGCCGTTTGTGTTCTTCGGGCTGCTCCTCGCATTGATGCTCGCCCCTCGCGGCAGTGGACGCTCAATGCGTTCCATGGATGACCGGATTAGCCAGCTTAGCAAGAGCCGTGTGCGCCGTTTTGAACGCGCCAAAGAGCAGCCCCAATCCTCGCCGAAACCAGAACAGCCTATGCCAGCGAGGCCCGCGTCCATGCGCCCGACAGGACAGACGGTCGCTCCACGCATCAATGTGGCACCGCCTGTGACCTTCGCCGATGTGGCAGGCATTGACGAAGTGCGCGTGGAGTTGGAAGAGATAGTCCAATTTCTACGCAGCCCTGAGCGTTTTAATCGCCTGGGCGCGCGTATCCCACGCGGCGCATTGCTTGTTGGCGCGCCCGGAACCGGCAAGACGCTGTTAGCGAAGGCCGTGGCCGGCGAGGCCGGCGTGCCATTTTTCAGTATGAGCGCATCCGAGTTCGTTGAGATGTTTGTGGGCGTGGGCGCCAGTCGCGTGCGCGACCTGTTCAACCAGGCGCGCAAAGCTGCTCCATGCGTCATCTTCATTGATGAGATTGACGCCGTGGGTCGCAAACGCTCGACGCGCCTGGCAAACAACGATGAGCGCGATCAGACCCTCAATCAGTTGCTGGTCGAACTCGATGGCTTTGATGAGCGCCAGGCTGTTGTGGTGCTGGCCGCCACGAACCGCGTGGATATCCTGGATAAGGCGCTGCTGCGCCCCGGTCGCTTTGACCGGCATATCAATGTCTCGCTGCCCGACCGCGCCGGACGTGAAGCGATCATGCGGGTGCATACGCGCAAGACCCCGCTGCATGCAGAGGTAGATCTGGGTCGTCTGGCACGCATGACCACGGGGATGAGCGGCGCCGACCTGGCCAACCTCGTGAACGAGGCGGCCCTGGGCGCGGCTCGTCGTGACCTGGATTGCCTGACACAAGAATGCTTCGAGGAGGCGCTTTCGCGTGTGCAGCTCGGCGCCCTGCGGCCCCTGGTGATGAGCGAGCACGAGCGGCGCATTATCGCCTTCCACGAGGGTGGGCATGCCCTGGTCGCCCGGCACCTGCCCGAAGCCGACACGGTCAACTGCGTCACCATCCTGCCGCGCGGACAAAGCCTTGGCGTGACGCAATTTATCGCCGAAGAGGACCGCTACAACTACAGCCGCCAGTTCCTGATGACGCGCATCGCCGTCGGGCTGGGCGGTCGCGTGGCCGAAGAGCTGACCTTTGGCCCGGACTATGTGACAACGGGGGCCGAGAACGATCTCCAGGTGGTTACAGACCTGGCGCACCGCATGGTGACGCGCTGGGGCATGAGCGAGCAGATTGGCGTCGTCTACACCGATTATCGCGCCGATATGGGCGGAGCCAGCCTCAATATGCGGCAGAGCGACACGGAGTTAGCACCACAGACCCGCACGCTGATCGCGGATAGCGCTGGTCGCCTGCGCCTCAATGGCGGCGCTGGACACAGCGCGCGCGCCCAGTACGCACTGGCCATGTCTGGACCCCCTACCAACGGAACCAGCAGCGCCAGCATGGCGGCCCTGATCGACTCCGAAGTACAGCGCATCCTCAACGAGGGGCGCGCTATAGCCCACGCAACCCTCAGCGAACACTACGATCAACTTACAAAGCTCGCCGAGGCACTCATCGAGTACGAGCACCTTAACCGCGCGCAGTTCGAGGCGCTACTGCAAGAGGAAAAATGACAAGAGAGCATGATCACATCAGAGCAGCGAGATCGGCCGCCCCTTTGACAAGGGCAGATGTCGAACTGCTCCGAAGCAACGTCGAAAGTTCCGCCCAGCTCGATTTAAGCCTTCAAAATTTGCGACACATCGATCTCTCTTACATAGATTTGCATGGCGCGAACCTGCGGGGAGCCAAGCTGCAAGGAGCCAATCTACGGGGCACCAATCTCAGCGATACTGATCTGCAAGGGGCTGATCTCAGCAATGCTGATCTCAATGGGGCCGACCTGAGTCGTACACATCTGGGTGATAGCGCAGCGAACCGCGTTGATCTGCGCCAGGCGAAATTGAGCTACGCGACCCTCAGAGAGCTTGATCTACGTGGGTTTGATCTCACTGGGCTGGATCTGCACAATACTGATCTCAACGGAACCGATCTGCGCGCTGCAATTCTTCATGGGACCGACCTGTCTGGGGCCGATTTGAGCACGGCTCAACTACACGGTCCTGAGTTACGTGACGCTATATTGTATCGCGGCAAGCTTCCTGACGACAGAGTGAAGACGAGGCAGCAAGACATGCTCATCCAGGAGCCTGAGATAAAGCAGATCAAGAAGACACTTTCTGAGCGCGAAGCCTATCTCTTTGGAGAACAGATGCTACTGGCTGGCTCTGATCCAGTAAAGCTGCGTCAGGTGTTTGCACAAGGCTTTACCTTTGCTCTTGTCCGTCAACTCTTTGACGCCTGGCTGGTCCAATCAGGAGATAGCTACCATAAACAAGAGATTCAGGCCATGTGGATCGGGTTTGCCCATCGCATCTGTGATCTGTATCATGAGGAGGAACCAGAAAGGTAAGTCGCTGCTTCCTCACTTTAGCCCACGAAGTCCTCGGTGAACCAGATATAGCCGTGTGAATCGACGTAGACGCCGACGCCCACAAGGTGATAGGCGGTGCTCAGCAAGTGCAGGCGGTGCCAGCCATTGGGCGGCTCGTTGACCATGCCTTCCTGGATATTGTAGACGCCCTGCCAAGCCGAGGGATAGGGTCCAGCGTAGGCAATGTTTTCGCCGCAGTCGAATGGCGGGAAGTGCAGGCCCTCGGCGGCCAGGCGCTGGCACGAGGTGCGTCCATCGGGACAGGTATGGCTGAAGCCGCAGTGAACCATATTCCAGCTATGCAGGCGCGCGCCCCCCGCCAGCGTACTGTTCCAGGAAAACGCGTACAACCCACGAACGGCCCGATCATGGTTGATCACGCCAAACAGTTGCTGGGCGAGCTGCGACTCCTCCGCCGTCATTGCCGGAGGTGGGCCATAGGGTTCGGGTCCGCCGACAGCGGGAGAGGTTGTATTTGTGTTCGTGTGCGTGCTGGTATTGCTGCTATGCCTGGGCATTGGCGTCGGTGTGGCCTTATGGCTGGGGATCACCACCATGGGCGCAGTAGGAGTGGGTTGCGGCGTCGCGTGTGATAGCTTGTCGCTTACGATAAGCTGCGAGGGACCGGTCTGCCCGCTCTGCGCCGGTTGGCACGCGGCCAACAACAGCATCAACAACAACGCGATGATGTAGTGGTATTTCTTACCCAAAATGTCCTACTCTCCCTGTTGACATATTTTGATGTACAGAAAGAGTGTAGCATATACAAATAGCACGCGTGTAAATCTTTCAATACGCTTAGTACTTTTGGAGCATGGAACCGACCCGCGTAGAGATGATGGCTTGCCTCATAGGGGTGAACGTAAGCCAAAAAGGAGGGTGCTCAGCGTGTCCGTAGGGCGAGGCAAGCCACACCCTACGCGAGTCGAGTTGGCAGTCAGGCCTTCAAAAGCGACAGGTGATGACCACGGCGGTCATGTCATCGGGTTTCGCGCGGATGGTGGTATAGCGCTCCTGGCGCGAACGTTCGAGCGCGCGTTCGACCAGGATGCGGGCCACAGATGTGCGCGCGCCGATCTTCAAGATGTCCGCAATCTCCTGGTCGGTCAGGTTATCATGGATGCCATCGGTACACAGGAGAACGCGATCACCGGGATAGATAGTCGTCTGGCTGGTGTGGATTGTTGGTGGGACCGGGCCTCCCAGCGCCTGCGTAATACCGCCCCGCAGCCGGAAGTAGCTCAATTCCACCTCCGTCAAGTCCTCGATACGCATAGCCTGATCGATGCGCAGAGCGTCGGTTTCAGCGATAATCTTGTTCTCTACCAGTTTTCCCAGCAACCCATCATCGCTGGTCAGGCGCTTCAGCGGCTCATTTCCGCGCAGCAGATAGATGCGACTATCGCCGACATGGGCGTGGAACATGGTATAGCCTTTTTGCGATGGTAATTGGCAGAGCGTGCTCAGTGCGACCGTCGTTGCCAGGTCATCGGTTCCCGCCCGCTTTGCCCCCTCAGTGCGCACAAGATCGTCAGCCTGCTCGATGAGACCTTCGAGACACGCAGGCAGGTCGATTTTATCACAATAGTCCAGGAATCCGCGTGCAAGGCGTCCCTGTTGGACACGCTGAAGGGTCTGTCTCCAGCTCTCAAGTGTGGCATGCGCGGCTGTGCGCGAGGCAATCTCCCCGGCTGCGCTTCCGCCTACCCCGTCAAAAACTGCGGCCAGTCCACTATATTCATCCGCAATCAGGCTATCCTCATTGCGGTCCGGGTGTCGTTCGTGTGCCACGCTATAGCGGGCCAATACAAAATGTTTCAGTTCGGAGGCACAGCCGTCTATAGTACGGTGATTATGTCGGCTGGTTCCATAATGCGACATCTTCGTCGAAAACTCCTTGCAAGCTCCACTCCACAGCGCTATCAGGCATCGCGGCTTTGAAGGCTCTCTATTTTGAAGATTTTATCTAAGATATGCTATGAGTGCAAGTATAGCAGAAAGCAGGTGAAAAAGAAAAGAGTTATAGCTCACTTTGGATGGACGCCAAATTTACCTCTAGACGCTACCAGCGAATTGCGCTAGACTCTAAGCAGGTTGAAGCAGGTCGAAAGCGGATCAACTTTTGTTATTGCTGACCGGCATTCCATCGACATGGATAACACGCAATTCCACATATTTAGGAGTAAATCGGTGTCACGTATTGAGGAAAAAAATGGACAGCGTCTTTTATGGTTGAGTCGGGGCGGCTGGCTGCTGATCATTGGAGCATTCGCTAGCACTATAGTGGCCGGTATCCTGGCGGCATTGCAAGCCAATGCCGTGCTCATTTTTGCGCTATCTGGCGTGGCGCTGGCCCTGCTGGCAGCCTTAGTAGGAGAGGCCACCGATCAGCTTGGTTCACGCCTTGGACCGGGCGCGACGGGGGTACTGCAATCCGCCCTTGGGAACCTGCCAGAATTATTTGTGGGAATTTTCGCCTTACGGGCCGGACTTATCGATGTTGTGCAGGCCGCCCTGGTTGGCTCCATTCTGGGAAACAGTTTATTCGTGCTTGGGCTGGCCTTCTTTGTGGGGGGACTACGAAATGGTCCCCAGCGTTTTAGTTCCGACGTTCCGCGCATGATCGCGACGCTGACCCTACTGGCGGTAGCCGCCCTGGCGGTGCCGACACTTGTGCATGGGCTACATACGCCGGCGGCCGGCCATGAAGACGGATTCAGCATTGCCAGTGCTGTGATCCTGCTGGTGATCTTTATCGCCAGCATCCCGGTTTCCCTGAAGGGGGGGCCGACCAGCCTTCCTGAAGAGCCCGCAGGAGTACTCCGTGTATGGCCCCTCTGGTTTACGATAGTCATGCTAGTGGCGGCAGGAGTTGGCG
>JALYVR010000020.1:17189-17996 GCA_030853145.1 Chloroflexota bacterium
GTCTCGGACTGGTTCGTGGCTGCGCTGACGCCAGCCATCACATTTCTACACATCTCGGCAGCCTTTACCGGGCTGGTGATCGTGGCGCTGGCGGGCAATGCCGTAGAGAACGTCGTGGGCATCCAATTCGCGGCACGCAATAAGATGGACTACGCCATCAGCGTGATCCTGAACAGCTCGCTACAGGTGGCGCTCGGTCTAATACCTGTCCTGGTACTGCTCAGCTTTTTCATAGGCGGAGTACACCTGACGCTGGTGATGCCGCCATTGCTGGTAGCCGCGCTGGCGCTGGCAGCCATCTTGAGCACGTTCATCATCTATGACGGTGAATCGACATGGCTTGAGGGCCTGACGCTGGTCGGGCTGTATGGGATTATCGCGGTCGCGTTCTGGTGGGGCTAAGTGGCTCCTGCTCGCACGTCTCTTCAGATCAGTTCAGCGATCTTGAGGAAGTTCTCGAAGAGAGTCCGCGTGTGCGCGCGGTAGACAGGGTACAGTTCGGCCCGCTGCTGCTCAATCGCTTCTGGCGTATCCGGGCTACAGGCCTCGATGATCTCCTGCTTATAGACGGGGTAACGCAGCCAGGTATCCAGCATGGCAGGCGTGAGTTCGATGTGGTATTGCAGGCCATACGCGCGCCGTCCAAAGCGGAAGGCCTGGTTGGGTGTATGCTCGCTGGTCGCCAGTTGGACGGCCCCTGCTGGCATGCTAAAGACATCCGCGTGCCAGTGGATAACCTGCTGGTAGCCAGGCAGGCCCGCGAAGAGCGGATCGGCGCGGCCCTCTGCGGTCAGGTCTACGCGGTAG
>JALYVR010000395.1 GCA_030853145.1 Chloroflexota bacterium
CTCCACGGGCGAGGCATTGTCGGCGGGCAAGAGGAGCCGAAGCCATCGCCCCTACGCGGATCACTGTCATTGACCCTTCACATCCTTGCGCGTGACTGTCAGGTAGGCAACGAGGCCAATGACCAGAATCGCTATGACGAGGCTGACCGCTCCCGTACCTAGCCCAAGGCCACCCAGATTGCGTGGCCTCCCCATCCAGTCGGCAAATGAAGCGCCGAGCGGGCGAGTCACAATGTAGGCGAACCAGAAGGCCAGAATCTCGTTCAGGCCAAACAGCCAGTAGCCCAGAGCCGGTACAGCGATCAATACGGCAAACACTATACCCGAGGAGAAGTAACCCAGGCCGAGGGTTGACGCGGTCATGTCACCAACGGCGGTTCCGAGCGCGAAGGTAGCCATGACCGTAGCCCAGTAAAACAGCTCCCGGCGACGGGTGTAGATACTGTGGATCGACAGGGTTTTCTCGCTCAGATACCAGGCAACGAAAATGATGGCAAGGGCGACTGTAAAGAACGCACTTGACACGAGATATGGGATGCCCAGGCCGATGTGTAATACATCGGCGGCCATCGTGCCGAATATAGCGACCATGACGACGGCTAACCAGTAGATTCCTGGCACATAGCGACGTACGAAGAACTGCAATACCAGCGCGATAGCCAGCCCAAGGCCCCCGAGAGCTACCGCGATAATTGGATTGAGCTGGCGGACCAGGTAGTCCGAGGTCGTTTCACCCATCCCCGTGGTCAACAATTTAATGATCCAGAAATAAACTGTAATTTCTGGCACCTTTCTCATGGCCTGCATTGCGTGATGCATAAATTGAGGCGCTCCGCTGCGAACAGCGGAAGCTGTGTTTAGTTGGTGTGGTGGTATGAGTTTATTCAAATGCAACTTCCTCTATGAATAACAATAGCGCTATACCTTTCTCCCCATGCTATAGAAGGTCAGCAAAAATGTCAAATAAACTGTGACGTTTAGACTATTTCAGACTATGCCTGCCGCATAACGGCCAGGATCTTGGCGGTATTCCCATGCAGATCGCCAACAGTCACGTTTATTTGAGCTAAGGCGACACGAAGCGGTATGATATTCATATGTGGAGATGCCTTTCCTGCGAGCAGGAACAATTGGGTTTGCTCTTCCTGGCGAAACATACGCTATAACAGGCTAGTAATTTACTATACTATATCATCTATAAGGAGCTTTCATACTATGGAGATAAAGGCCTACGCCGTTCTTGTGCTGCCTTTTGTTGTGCTCATCTATCTGGCTTTCCCGGTATTTATGCGGCCGCCCAGGGCGGTGATCCAGGCTACCCTGCTCGGTGGTCTGACGATGGGGATCATTAATGTGCTGGCCGACCTGCTGGCCTATTACGCTCACTGGTGGCACTACAACCTGAACGGGCTGATCCTGCACCTGCCCTTGCCATTCTATGCGACCCCTATCCTGATCTACGGCGGCGTTGGCTACCTGCTGATCTGGCGCTTCTGGCAGGGACGCGGACGCTGGTTCGCGCTGCTGCTCTTGATCGGTATCCCGCTCTTCCGCGCTTTCACCGATTTATTCGGGACAGATGTGAGCCATTCAAGCTATGTTGTGTGGATCAGCCCCCTGGCCGCGATCCTCAATCTCCTGCAATGGCTGATCGCCTTTTACGCGGGCTACTTCGTGTTTCGCCTGCTGGCCCCAGCACGGACTGTGCCAGCGATGAGCAATCCATAAGGCGAGAGAAGTGCTCTCGTTACGACTCATGCCTGCGAGATCTGCACATATTGCCCATCTACGGACTTCGACGAGCCATTCTGGGGCAGACCCTGGGTCGAATTAACCTGGGCGGTCACGAGGCGCGTGTCGTCAGGGGACCAGGCCATGGCGAAGATTGGCAGGTCTGTGTAGAAAGTAAAATGGCGCTCGCTATAGGCATCCCAGCCTAATACGACTGCACACAGATCACCACAATAGACCTGGGTGACGGCCGCGATGCGTTTCCCGTTATGCGACCAGGCGACCGCAAAGATGAGGTCGGGGAGTACCCCCTGGGTGGGATCGCCGTGCGCGGCTTGCACGTTATACCCATTATAGGTGTCCCTGAGAGCGCCGGTCGCGGTATCCCATACCTGGGCCGTTTTGTCCCACGAACCGGAGACGATGGACTTCCCATCCGGCGACCAGGAGACCGAGCTGACCTTGTTGGTGTGACCACGGTAGGTGTACACATGCTTGCCGGTCGTGGCATCCACGATCTGAACTGTGTTGTCAGCCGAGCCAGAGGCGGTTCGCTGGCTATCGGGCGACCATACGACCGCGTTGATGCCTGCCTGGTGACCGCGATAGACATACTTCTGCGCACCACTTGCCACATCCCACAGACGCACTGTGCCATCGTCTCCGCCAGAGGCAATGGTTCTGCCATCGGGCGACCACGCGACCGTCGTCACTGTCGCGCTATGCCCACGATAGAGCGCGCCATGCTCTCCGGTCAGCGCATCCCACACCTGTACCGTCTTATCGATGGCGCCAGAGGCCACGCGCTGGCTGTCCGGCGACCAGGCCACGGCCTGCACTCCGGCCGTGTGACCGTGGTAGATGAAGGGCTGAAAATGAGTGCCAGGATTAGCCGCCCACACCTGCACTGTCTGATCGAAAGATCCCGAAGCGATATACGTGCCGTTGGGTGACCAGGCGACCGATGTGACATGATCGGTATGCCCACGGTAGGCATACAAGGCTTTCCCAGGATGATGAGGGGTAGCCGTGGGAACAAGGGCTGACGATGAGGAGCGCGCGGGAGCACACCCTTCAAGACTTACGGTGAGCATGAACGCCGCCAGCCCCCGGAGCACCCCACGGCGCGAGGGGTGTCCCGTAAACTGACCCGTTTGTTGACGCACCATCGGCGAATCCCTTTCTTGATGCGAAGTATTGAGCGACGATCAGGGGAGAGGGCTGGTTTTGTAACTACCAATATCGCTCAATACGGTTACATGCAAGAGGATACCATGCCAATCAGGTGACTGTCAAGAGAACCGCGGAGTCTTCTCCACTGGAAGCGCAGCCCTTCTTCCGGACTTTAGTGCAGCGCATCATTATACGACCAGCCATCGAGGTCGGGTGGCTCGATATCCTGTTGGCTCAGCAGCGTAGCTATCTGCGAACGGTGATCGATGGCGTGGTTGATAGCCTGGATCAACACGATGATGGCTGGAGCTTCATAGGTTCCCTCGTCAAGATAGAAGATCTGGCTCAGTTCTCCCTGCTCCGCGATGGTGATCAGCTCTTTCCCGGAGCTCTCTGCTCGTCGCCGCAGTTCGTCGAAGCCTGGGAAAGTGGTAACTTCCCTCAGTCGAGGAAGAGGCGATGTTCCAGTAAAATGCCGCGCATAGCCTTCTTCGGAAGCGAACAGGTGCATGAGAGTCTCTCGCACACTGCCAAATATTCCTTTGGTGGTAGCGTCCAGTTGTGCGTCGGACAGTTGGGTACACGCGTCGAGCAAACGCAGATTTGCCCAGAGATTATACGTAAAAAAGTCAGGAAGCCCTGTGGTCATGGTTATGATCTCCTTCTATGATCGGTCTTCTTTCTTTTCTCACCCCTCCCCAAGCAGCAGTCTAGCATGAAATGCGGTCACAATCGAACCTTTTTTAGCCTTTTGAAGTTGCGTTCCGGGAGGTCGTTTCGTTCAGGAGAGCTACATGCAAAATTCCTCGGCCACGGCAAGCAGGATCTCGACGGCGCGTTCAACCTGCGTCAGGTTGGACCACTCGACGATGGCATGCGCGCCCGCGCCTCCGGGGCCGATGATGACGGTGGGGATACCGGCGGCGGCCAGCAGGGCCGAATCCATCCACCCGGTCGCTCCGCCTTCTCCCGGCTCGTGTCCAAGCACGGCCTGGGCCTGGCGGCGAACCGCCTGCACGATGGGTTCCGTCTGGGAGATCTCAAAGGGGTCGCGTGTCATCGTGGTGCGCACTGTGGCTTTGAAGGTGGCATCGGAGGCGGCGATGCGCTCGAAGATGGCAGGGATCTCGGCCTCGACGATCCGCAAGGTTTCACCGGGGATGGTGCGGCGCTCGATGCTCAGCAGGCAGCGCCGGGGATAGCTGGAGAGTTCCTGGCCGCCCGCAATCAGAGAGGCATGCACCGAGCCGCTGCCGAGCTGGCGGTGTGCCGGGTGCGCACGCAGGGCGAGGTCGAGCGCTTCCAGGCCGGCGAGGACTTTTCCCATTTTGACAATGGCGTCGACGCCGAGGTCGGGCAGCGAGCCATGAGCTGCCACGCCCTCGGTCTCTACCTTGAACCAGGTGAAGCCTTTGTGCGCGGTACAGATCTCCAGTTCCGTTGGTTCGGTGACGATAGCGGCGTCGGCACGCCATTTTTTGAGGATGGAACTGGTGCCGATGCTGGCGTATTCTTCGTCCACGACCGCCGTCACGATGACATCGCCGCGCAGGCGGCGCCGCTGCGCAGCGGCGCCGCCAAGCATGATCGCGGCCAGCCCACCTTTCATGTCGTAGGCGCCGCGCCCATACAGGCGGTTATCCTGGATGTATGGCTCGTGCGGCCGCTCCATGCCTTCTACCCCGACGGTATCCATGTGCGCGTTGAGCATAAGTGAACGACCACCGCCGCGCCCGCGTGCAATGCCGATGACATTGAGCCGGCCGGGCACAGGCTCGTCGATCTCGACCGCCAGCCCCGCCGCTTCGAGCCAGCCCGCCACGAAACGCGCGATCTGACCCTCGCCCGCGCCGCCAGGCACCAGGTCTGGATTAATAGAATCGATAGCGACCAATTGCCGTAAAAGCTCAGCTACTTCACTCACATACATCTCCTCTCATACCGCTCTTATCTGGCGCTGCCGGGATTTGCGCATCAGGACATAGCCCGTTTCCAGGATGGAGAAGATGTCGATGCCAAAAGTGTGGAGCTTTAGGCGTGTACGCGAGAGCACATTTCGCACAGGACGCATCTCCTGGTCCCAGACACCGTGCAATTGCGCGTCTTGCAGGCGCTGGCGGCAGGAAGCGATCAGTTGCTCGGTGACGTTGCCGCTGTTGAAGCTTGCCAGGAGAATTTCGTAGGGACAGTAGTGCGGGTAGGATTTCAGGAGGGGGAGGAGGACGCACACTTCGCTGGCGGTGAACTGTTGCTCCGCGCTTAGACGTGGTCCGCCTTCATCGCAGGAGAGTTGGGATAAGGTACCCAGAGAGGTGTTCAATGCGAGCATGTGTCCGGCTGGTAACAGGTCCTTCAATGGAAAGTGGTTGATCTCTACACTTGTCTGCGTCTGCTGCGTGT
>JALYVR010000396.1 GCA_030853145.1 Chloroflexota bacterium
AAGAATTTTTCACGCATCTGGAGCGAGAGATCAAGGGCGAGTTGTAGGCGAGGCCGCGGGATTGAAAATCGCATAATTGAACGGCGTCTTCTTCCCAGTAGGGGCGCTCAAATGCACCGTGAACCCCACGCGCGGCTGCAATGAGATATACTGTACCACGACCGGACCCGGATCGCCGCTGAGCATCACAAGCACCACGCTCGCCTCGCTGATGCGGGTATGCACGATCGCCAACTCCTTCTGTGTACGTTCAAGCATACCCGAACCCGTCAACATATCCGGCGCGGCAGTTGCGGTCCGCTCGCCAGCCTTAGCGAGCGCCAGGATACTCGGATTCGTCGTCGCTTCGAGCGCCAGTGCTGGCTTCTCAGGCCACGCGAGCGCCAGCTCCGCTTCAAATTTGGGCGCGGCCTCCAAGCGTACTTTTGTGGTATGCCCGGCGAGCCGCGGCTTCTCGGGCCTGGCTCTGTCCTGGGAAGTATCTTTCTTAGAGAGATCGACTTCGGCCGCAACACTGGACGGGCTTGACCAGACCGGTTCAGGTTCAACGGGCGGCGCGGTGGCAGAAGCAGTCCGCAGGACAGGAGCTTGTGAAGCGGCGTTCATTTGCTGCCGTACACCGCCCAGAGTGGTTAGCGACGAGGTAACGCGCTGCGCGAATTGGGCCAGGATAGTTCCCGGCTTTGGCATAGGGGTAGCGCCCTCTTCCCTGGAGCCTGGAAGCTGCGCCAGCAATACCTTTGATTGCAAGCTCAAGCGCGGCGGAAAGACAGCGCAGTTCTCAGGCGCGGGGCCAGTGGGCATCACTGGCGCATCCAGTTCATCTTCCCATACATCTTCCTGCGAAGCCGGGTCTGCCAGCGTGGCTTCTACCGAAGCCGAGATATTGCTGCGTTCCTGCTCGACACGTGTACGCCACGACTTACGCTTGTACACATTGAGTTTCAGTTCATCTTGCCGGGTCATCACACCTCCCAAACTAACTACGTGACACACTCACCACACGGCTCTTGTGACACAGCATGAAGCATCACTACACAGTATAGCGCAGGGTTTTGCGCCGAAAAACACTACTAGCACATTTGGGTTAGGAGGCTGGTATCTATAACTATATACAGACAATGGGTCTGGCTCTGAATAGGAAGATCTGGTACAGTCTATCTACTGCTCTTGAATGTGGCTCAAGAAACCGATACAATAAGGCCGACCGTGAGGCGAAAGCGCTCGGCACAACCACCAACTGGCACCCTGGTGCAGTCCATCAGAAAGCCAGTTCTATTTCTCATAAAGGATGATTTTGATGAAGCTCAACGGTACGCACAAGTTTAAAGCGTCCAGCCAGCAAGTTTTCCATGCAATTCTCAATCCACAGGTGCTCCAGGCATGCATTCCCGGCTGCAAGTCAGTTGAATATCTTGATGCCCAGCGCCTGAAAGCGAATATCACCACGAGCCTGCCGGGGCTCAAGGGGCCATATGCTGTCGTGATCAATATTGCGCAGCAGCAGGCGCCAAATTTCCTGGTGCTGCAAGTACAACGCCAGGGACGAGGCGGCTCCATTCAGGCCACCGGCCATATCAACCTCACCGATGAGCCAGATGGTGCCCTGCTCGCGTACAATGCCGATGCCACACTGGAAGGCGCAGTGGCCCTGGCCAACAATCCGATCGGCCAGAGCTATACCAAAAGTTCGCTCACCAGCTTCTTCAAGAAACTAGACGAATCCATCGCTTAAGAGGCGGGGTGCCCGCACGGTAGCAGCCACAAGAGAGGTAGGGGCGCCCCTACCTCTCTTGTGGCTCAGTCTGCTAGCGACACAGCGGGCAGGCAAATTTCCTGGCACATGCCATGGATGGAAAGCTCACGTTCAATAGAGCGCTGATACTGCTCCAGCGTACAGGCACCAATCAGTCGGATGCGGGGGAGGCGAAGGGTCGGTTTCAGCAGGGAAAAGGCATTGATGGGGTATCGTTCCCTTTCGCCTCCCAGAAGGCGATGAAAATGGTCAACGAACAGCACAACGGAGCCGTTTGCCTGTTGCATCGCCATGAATATCGCTTGCAAACGCTCAAGGACCATCGTGGGCGCTATCCACTCTTCCAGCCTGGGCCAGAAAGGAATGTTTCCCACGCGGACCGGCCATTCCTCATCTGACTCGTGCCCCAGTTGAGTCAGTTGCTCGAACCAGAATGCGAGCAACTGCTCTCGACGTTCCTGGCGCCGCGAGGTGTCATTGAACAGGGCCTCATAATCCAAAGCAATCACCTGCCGTTTGGGAAACGCATCAGGCACCTCGCCGACGGCCATGAGACGAATCACCTCCGCTACAACCGCCCATCGCTTGCTTTCATCTGAAGCCAGGATCACGGGGTTACACTTTCGCTTGCGCTGGAGAACGTGAAACACGCGGGCTGCCACTGCGTCCTGACCAGCAAGAGGGGGGAAGGCTCCTTGTTGCGCAAGCCTGGTCACATTGTGTCCGTAGCGTTCTAATGGCTCTGCGTCGTTGATAACGATTGGCAGCATATTCCTCCTTTTTATGGTCTTTCTGACACATCCCTCTATGTCAGCTAGTAAAGTGAAGAATCGCGCACGTAATCTCGCCTACCGGAGGTACCAGTTCGCCGTCTCGCTCAAGCAGCCAATCGGCTAGCAGTTTTCGCAGCTCAGCGCGTGTGTGCTCGTCGTCGGACAGGATAAGCTGCTCCGATAAATCACCCACGGCAAGATCGAGCGACGAGTAGCGCTGAGTTGAAGGGAACCGCACGACCTCAACGTTGGCACAGATGCCCATCTCGTACAATACATCGACGGCGTGAATATAGCCTGGTGGGAGGCAACGCTCGGTGCCATGGAAGTGGCGCCAGAGGTGCGCAGTGGCGGCATCGATGTGGGTAGCACGCATGTAGATGAAGCATGCCTGGCGGGTAGCGGCGCGCAGCTTTTCCAGGAACGGCACGATCTCGCGGATGGGATAGAGGACATGGCTACAGATCACGATGTCCGCTGCCAGGTCACCGGGAGCATCCTGCCAGGTCGCCTGGACGATAGAGACATTCGTAATGCCTCGCTCCTGCGCATCGTGGTGTAGGTACTCCAGCATGGTAGCGCTGGGTTCCACAGCGATCACCCGGCGCGCCAGCGGGGCCAGAGCCAGTGAGAAGCGGCCGGTACCCGCGCCAACATCCAGGACATCTGTCTGCGGTGTCATAGCTTCACACGCACGCAGGAAGAGAGGATCAGTGCTAGCAGTATCCTTTGTGGTGCGGTGGAAGCTGCGCGCGCGCCGGTCCCAGAAGTCCGCGCTGCTGCGCCCCAGGCGCGCGTAGGCCTCATCCATCTGCTGCTGGCGCGCATCGATGAGTGCCTGCCAGCGTTCAACAGCGCTCTCCATGCGGCCTAACCTCCATGCGCGTCAGGCGCGTGTAGCTGCGTCTTGAGGCAAGCAAAAAACTGCCCGGTCAGCTTCTCGGCTGTGCCCTGCATGAGACGCGCACCCACACTGGCAATGGTGCCGCTGACAACCACTTTGGCCTGCCAGTCCATGCGCGTCTGCGTGCCCTCAAGGTCGGTAAGCCTCATATCGCCCGCCAGTTCCACAGCGCTGCCAGGAGCCTTGCCCCGGCCCTTGACCACCATGTGATCAGGCTCGTGCATCTCCGGCCGCGTGACATCGAGCGTAAACTTGGCCTTCACGGCGCCGACACCAACGCTCACTACCGCCTTCCAATGTTCTTCGCCCAGTTCCTCCAGGCTCTGAAAGCCAGGTGCGCAGGCCGCTACCTTATTGACATCCACCAGGTAAGCCCATACCGTCTCGATGGGCGCAGCAATGGTTTGTGATCCAGAAAAATCCATACGAATAATTACCTTTCATCTCACGTGGGATACGCCTGGGACCGCGTTCAGTGCAAAATACTGTGCTGGCGATTCCTTGTATCATATCACAAACAGGCACACAGGACTTCGCATCTTGTTGTGCCTGATTGCCGCGTGCTACACTGCTACTAACATAGCGTCCTGGTTCTATTAAGCGGAACCAGGCAGGTAATTGGCAGAAGGAGCAGCACTCGCATGGGCATTCTCTACGAAAAGCGCAAACGCGTCGCCTATATCACTATCAACCGGCCTGAGGCGCGCAACGCTATCGATCTGGAAACATCGCAGGAGTTGCAGGAGGCGTGGCGGGATTTTCGCGACGATGATGGCCTCTGGATCGCGGTCATCACAGGGGCGGGTGATAAGGCTTTCTGCTCCGGAGCCGACCTCAAGTCGCTGATCCCGATGCTGACCAGCTCGGCCCGCAGCGGAGAGCAGCAAGACGACGGCGGCTTCGGTGGTGTCACGCGGGGCTTTGAGTGCTGGAAGCCGATGATCGCAGCGGTGAATGGCCAGTGCTTCGCCGGCGGCTTCGAGATCATGCTGTCCTGCGACCTGCGTATCGCCTCTGAGAATGCCGTTTTCGGGCTGACCGAGGTACGCTGGGGCATTATCCCCGGAGCCGGGGGCACACAGCGCCTGCCACGCGCCATCCCCATGGCCAAAGCCATGGAGATCATCTTGCTGGCCGAACCCATCAGTGCCGAAGAGGCCTATCGCATCGGGCTGCTCAACAAAGTTGTGCCTCAGGCCGAATTGATGAACGAGGTTGAGCGCTGGACGGCCACTCTGCTGGAGCGTGGCCCGCTGGCGCTGCGCGCGGCCAAACAGGCTATGCTCCAGGGCGCGAACCTGCCCCTTGACGAAGGGCTGAAGCTGGAGCAGCACCTATTTAGAGGCCTGCTTAGCACTGAAGATGCGCGCGAGGGGCCGACGGCGTTCGCCCAAAAGCGCAAGCCGGATTTTAAGGGCAAATAGCGTGCTTCATCAGGATGGCGAGAACCCTCCCTGGGTGCGGCAGAAGACGGCCTTCAGGTAGTTCGTCTCCGGCATAGCCAGGTTGGTGGGGTGATCGACGCCGTGAGTATAGACCTCCAGAAGTTGCACGGGGCGATAGCGGGAGCCGGCGGCGTTCGCCAGCACGCCCAGCAGGTCATCCATGCCAACAGAACTGGTGCAAGAGCAGGAGAGCAGGATGCCCCCCGGTCGTAGCACGCTCATACCCAGGCCGTTCAAGCGACGATACGCCTTCAATGCCTGGGGACGCGCGTCCTGCGTCTTCGCAAAAGCCGGTGGATCGAGCACAACTACGTCGAACTGCTCGCCCGCCTCCCGCGCCTGCGTGAGGTAATCAAAGACATCGGCTATAAGAAATTCGTGCTGCGCGGGATCAAGGCCGTTGAGTGTGAAATGCTGGCG
>JALYVR010000397.1:0-4598 GCA_030853145.1 Chloroflexota bacterium
ACGCTCGACAGCGTTGAAGACGGCAGAGCCACCAACGGCCGTCGTGCGGCTGCCATAGGTGCCGCGTCCCTCCGGGGTGGAGTCTGTATCGCCATGCAGGATCATCACGCTATCGACCGGGATGCCGAATTCTCCGGCGACGATCTGAGCAAACGTCGTCTCTTCTCCCTGGCCGTGCGGTGAAGAACCGGTGTAGACCATCACCGTGCCGCTCTGCTCAACGCGCACGCGCGCGCTTTCGTAGAGACCAACGGGCGCGCTACCCTTGGGACCGAAGCCGCAGATCTCAATGTAGGAACAAATGCCGATCCCCATCAGCTTCCCTTCGCTACGTTTCTGGGCCTGTTCCGCGCGCAGACTCTTGTAGTCAGCGATCTGCAGGGCTTTGTCCAGCGCGATCTCGTAGTCGCCTGTGTCGTAGACCGCGCCGGCGGACGACTTATACGGGAACTGATCGGGCTTGATGAAGTTCAGCCGGCGTATCTCCACCGGGTCGCGACCCAGCTCACGGGCCACCAGGTCCATGGCGCGTTCTACCGCGTAGGTAGCTTCGGGCCGGCCAGCGCCGCGATAGGCGTCGGTGGGGGCCTTATTGGTGAAGACGATATCGGCGCTCAGGTGGACCGGGATATCATAGGAGCCGCAGGAGACCGGGAAGCCGAAGGCAATCATGATCACATCGGTGAAGATCTGGCAGTAGGCGCCGAGGTCGGAGATGCCATGCACCTTCAGCCCCGTGACCCGGCCCTCCCTGGTAGCCGCAACCTCGATATGGTCAACCTGGGCGCGACCGTGGACGGTGACCGCCAGGTTCTCGCTGCGGCTCTCAATCCACTTGACCGGGCGCCCAGTCCTCATGCTGGCGAAGGCGGCCACCATCTCTTCGGGGTAGACATTCAGCTTGGAGCCAAAGCCACCGCCGACCTCTGGGACGATTACACGCACCTGGTGTTGTGGGAGGCCAACCAGGGCCGAGAGGATATTGCGCAACAGGTGCGGGATCTGCGAGGAACTCCAGACGGTCAGCGATTTATCCGACTTGCGGTATTCGGCCACCACGCCGCGCGTCTCCATCGAGACAGGCGCCAGACGCTGATTGACCAGGCGCTGCTTGATAACCACCCCGCCGTCGGCCCTGGTCTTCTCAAACACCTGGTCCATCTCGTCCGAGGGCGGGTGCATGCTAAAGGCCACATTGGAGTCGAACTCCTCGTACAGGATCGGCGCGCCAGGCTCCATAGCCTTCTCGACATCGATCGCCGCCGGCAGGGGTTCATAATCAATGTCGATCAAGTCAAGAGCATCACGCGCCGTATAGGGATCATCCGCGATGACGACGGCGACAGGGTCACCATAAAAACGGACCTTGCCCTCGGCCAGGGGGCCGTGAACGCCCATCCCTTCAGCAATCTTTCCTAAGGGAACCGCAATGGCAACGTTGCCCACCGCGCCTTTCATGTCTTCCGCCGTGTAGACCGCCACCACGCCGGCCATCTTCCGAGCCTCAGCGGTCGCCAGCCTGGTGATACGCGCGTGCCCAAAGGGGCTGCGCAGCACAGCCATATGCAGCATACCATGAAGCTTAATGTCATCGACGTATGTGGCCTGACCGGTAATCAAGCGAGGATCTTCGCGCCGCTTAATCGGCGAGCCCAACAAAGCCGCAATACTCATAGGAAACCTCTCCTCTCTCGGAACGAGAAATAGAAGACGCAAGGAGCAATACACATTTCAGACTGGCTCGAACTGACGCTTATTCGCCCGCGCCGACAGGTTCGGTCGCTTTGGTCTGCATATGCTCAGCGGCGTACTGGACAGCGCGCACAATGTTCTGATAGCCGGTACAGCGGCAGATATTGCCATCTAGGCCCCGACGTATCTCGGCCTCGGTGGGATTGGGATTGTTCTTGAGGAGCTGGTACGATGCCATAATCATACCGGGGGTACAGAAGCCGCACTGCAAGCCGTGCTTCTCCCAGAAGCCTTCCTGGATCGGATGCAGGCCGCCCTCGGGGGCCAGCCCTTCGATGGTGGTCACTTCGTAGCCGTCGGCCTGAACTGCCAGCACGGTACAGGATTTCACAGCCTCACCGTTGAGCAGCACAGTACACGCTCCACACTGCGAAGTATCGCAGCCTACGTGGGTGCCGGTAAGATCGAGTCCCTCGCGTAAATAATGCACCAGCAACATGCGCGGCTCAACTTCTGAACGGTGTTGCTGTCCATTCACAGTGACAGTAATTTCGCGCTTCGTCGTCATTGATGGTCCCTCCATCTGCTTAGTCGCGTCGGGGAATCTTCGGTCTCCTTGGCATACGATTGGTGAGAGCAACGAAACTGAAGAGAGAACGCGACGATGCCTTTATGTAACAAATTAGAGAGTAGCATACGCAAGGATATAGTGTCAAATTGCTGGCAGCTTACCCTCTGCTCTGGTGCTTATGTGTACAGCTCAGAGGGTGGAAAACGAACGAAAAAGCGGTGCCAGGATATCTTAGCACCGCTTTTTCGACTTCGGTTTTGTTCTTAATTTGCTTCGCTTTACGCCTGGATGTGGGCACTATGACGCGGACGACGGCGGCTGATTGACCCGCCTTTGCGCCCGGCGGCCTGCGCCTCTTCGCTGGTCCACTTGTGCGCTGTTCCCAGCGCGTGGGCCGCCTTCCCACCCTTGCTGGCAATCTCACGCTTCTTTTCGGGGCTCATCGATGCGAAACCACGGCCACGACCTTTTTGTGTCTGCATGCTTCTGTTCTCCTCTTCATCGGTAAAAATTGCTGACCTTCGTCGGTCTCCCCTGACATAGCAGGTATCCAGAAAGTCTGGACCGTGCCTTTTGTTTACCATCAGGGTAGAGCACTACGAGCAAAATACGGCATATTTGCCTGCACTACTAAGGCCCGGACACTCTTCTTCACGCTTTCCACGCCGGTGGAATGTATCACCAGGTAAAGGATAACAGGGACTCATGCATAAGGACAAGTCAACAATAAAATGTTTCAGCTTTCTCTAAGGTTGGCTCAGCTTGCTCTCAGGTTGAGTTAATTATTTTTAGAGGCTAGACCGGCTTCATAAGCCGCACTAACGTTCTGAGACCGAGTCAGAGTGCGTGAGGATTTTAATCGTATCTACCATCTCATCGATCGCGAAGGGCTTTTCTAGAAAGGTCGCCTGCAAACCAGCAAACTCTGGGGTATCGCTGAAACTGGCAGCCGTGGTCAAGATAATGGGGAGGGCACGAAATCTCGTGGTATCGCGAATTTTCTGTATCACCTGAATGCCTGATACTAAGCCAGGCAAACGCCAGTCTACAATCAGGAGATCGAGTGGCGAGTGCGCCTGATCCCGTTCGGCAGCCAACAAAGCGTCCAGGCACTCTTCAGCCGTTGGGTAAATGGTGACGGCATAGTTCTCGTCTTGGAGTACAAGCTTCAGCATTTCCTGGATGGCAATGTCATCTTCAAGCAAACCGATGTGCATTTCTCACCCCTTTACCTTGTCCAGATATGGTTGCTGTTTCCAGGCACACTATAACAAACAGGACCATATTTAGCAAGGGGCTTAGTCACACTACAGGTAAGGTAAACGTCACACGTGTGCCTTCCTCTTCGTCACTTTGCAGGATGACATTGCCCCCCATAGCCGCTACAAGCTTGCGCGTGATATAGAGGCCAAGGCCGACTCCTGGTATATGGCTTGTGGCGGGGTGTTCTACTCTACTAAATGGTTGAAAGAGCCGCGATTGTTGATCAGCAGAGATGCCGATGCCCTGGTCGCGCACGATCACGTACATCATCTGTGACTCGCGTGGAAGCGTTGCCTCTGGCCTATCTTCTGTCTCCTCATGCTGTAGCGTTTCCTCCAGAGGAGGGGAGCTACCATCCTGCGATTGCACGCTATGGCGCACATACACCTGGATCTCGATCAGTCCACCATCAGGCGAATACTTGATAGCATTTTCCAGCAAGTTCGTCAGCACCTGTTGCACCCGGTCAGCATCCGCCCACGCCGGCGGCAGGCCCGGTTCCAGCATGCTGCGGATATAATATCTTCCCGGCTGCTCCTGATCCACACGGTGCTGCATCAATGTGGCTACCTGCTGGCACAGCACCTCTATATCCACATGCACAAAGCGCAGCACAAGCC
This sequence comes from Chloroflexota bacterium, assembly GCA_030853145.1. Classification (GTDB taxonomy): domain Bacteria; phylum Chloroflexota; class Ktedonobacteria; order Ktedonobacterales; family Ktedonobacteraceae; genus JALYTT01. The sequence continues at coordinate 4,147 of JALYVR010000397.1, forward strand.
GGTCAGCATGGATACGCGATATATCCAGGAGATCGCTGGCAAGCACTTCCAGATGATTGGCCTGCTCCATAATAATATCAAGATACTGCTGCTGAAGCGCCTGCGTCATGGCTACTTTGTTCTTCGGACCGTGATCCTCTCCCGCTACGCTGTATGCCTGTAACAGGCCTGCATAACCTTTGATGGCTGTCAGCGGCGTCCGCAGTTCGTGGCTGACCATCGAAATAAACTCGCTTTTAAGCCGGTCCAGCTCCTGTTGTCTTGGTGTAAGCTGCACCGGAAGCATGATCGAGGGCGCCTGACCGTTGCGGGAGACTCCTGGCAACGGGACAGAAGAGGCTCTACTCAGGATACGGATATCTTTCTCCAGGCTTTGCCCCACCACACGCCGGTAGCGCTCCAGCAACCGCTGCTCGCCTGCTCCAAAAGCGTTCGCGCGCGCATCGGTGAGA
>JALYVR010000397.1:4608-5294 GCA_030853145.1 Chloroflexota bacterium
TCCCAGTACCCCCGCCGGACGTTCAAGCGGGGCCGCGACAATACTCTGCACAGGCCTATCATCGATGGAGCAGTGGACATCACCATTGCTGCGCACCTCTCCGCTCTGCACAGCAATATCGCAGAGCGCGCGGATACTCTCGCTCTTGAGCAGCGCAGCTATCTCCGCCGACCCATAGAACCCGACATAGTACTCCATGCCGGGCAAAAACATATCGAGCAGGGGATGACGTAACTCCGCTTCCGGACAGCCCAAAAACAAACAGGCCGCGCCACATTCTAGAAGATCTCGAACATGATGGGCCAGCTCATGAAAATCTCCCTCTGCCGACATCATGTTCCTCCCGCTTGCACCGCACACAACTCTCAGGGTTTCTTCTTCAGTATATGTGACCTCACAACAAGCGAGGGAAGATAAGCCGTGAGGTTTCAGCAGGTGATGCGCCAATGGAACTTCAGCCACATGCTACTTTCTCACATCATGAGGCCTGGTGTAGATGGATGTCGCCGCCATCTGTCTTCAGCGTTATCGGGGGTCTCGGCTGGTTCCCTACATCCCCGTGCATCTGGGTTCCAGTCGGTTGCACCCGAAAATCTGAGTTGATCGAGCCCGTATTCGTGCTCGCATCTACATGAAAGGACGCGTTCGCCGGCAGCGTCACATTCACATCATCGCCGGTACTCTCA
>JALYVR010000398.1 GCA_030853145.1 Chloroflexota bacterium
CGCGTAGCAGGCTGGATCACCCTCAACGAACCGTGGTGTAGCGCATATCTAGGCTACGGCGTCGGCGTACATGCGCCCGGCCGTAAAGACCGACAGGCCGCAATTGATGCAGCTCATCATCTCATGTTGGGACACGGCCTGACAGTGCCACGACTGCGTACACACACAGCAGCCGATACTCCCGTGGGCGTTACATTGCTCCTCAATCCAGTCTATGGGGCTGACAAACGTCCTGAGACAGTTCGCGATATGGCTCTCGCCAACTCCTTTAGCAATGGCTGGTTCCTTGATCCAATCTACCGGGGTACATATCCTGAGGGCTTCTTTGAGCATATGCAGCTCAATCCGCCACCGATCCAGGCTGGCGACATGGAGGCGATCTCAGCGCCATTGGACTTCCTGGGCGTCAATAACTACTCGCGCATCATTGTGCGCGGCGCGCGGGTACAGCCCCTGGCCGATCGCTGCGAGAGCGTCTCGCCTGTGCCCAATGCCTGCTATACCGATATGGGCTGGGAGATCTATCCGCATGGCCTGCGCGACCTGCTTATCGATATCGCGCGCAATTATCCGGTCGGTGCTCTCTACGTCACTGAGAATGGCATGGCCTTTCCCGATACCTGGGATGGCAGCGACGTTGTGAGCGATCCCCGCCGTGTCTCCTACCTGCATTCCTACCTTACGGCCTGCGCCGAAGCTATTGAGCAGGGAGTTCCCCTCCGTGGGTACTTCGTCTGGTCACTGATGGACAACTTTGAGTGGGGCGAAGGCTACTCCAAGCGCTTTGGCATCGTCTACATCGACTATCCCACGCAACGTCGGGTGATTAAGGAGAGCGGCCATTGGTATGCCTCACTGATTTCACAGGCCAGGCCAGGCGCATGACAAGTCTCTTCTGAGAGAGCGGAAAAAGAAAAGGTGGAAATTCAATGATTACCACTGTTGGGACAAAAAATCTCCTGGATGTCAGGAATCTCAGCGTCGATTATTCGGCTGCCAGTGGCGCTGTCCACGCGGTCGATAAGGTGAATTTTTCGCTCAAGCGCGGCGAGATCCTCGGTCTGGCCGGGGAAAGTGGCTGCGGAAAATCGACGCTGGCCTACGCCATTACACGTTTGTTGCGTCCGCCCGCGTATATCACGGGCGGCGAGGTGCTCTATTATCCCCCTGACGACCGGGAGCGCGCCGCGGTCATCAGCAACCTCTCGCTCGCGGATGGGTCGGCAACCAGTGGCTCGATCGACATTTTGAGCCTCACGCCCGCGCAACTGCGCCACTTCCGCTGGAATGAGCTGTCGATTGTCTTCCAGAGCGCGATGAACTCACTGAACCCGGTGCTGACCGTGGGCACACAAATTATGGATGTCCTCAAGACGCACCGGCCCGATATGGGACCGGACCTGCGCCGGCACCGGGCGGTCGAACTGCTCAACCTGGTAGGCATCGCCTCCGACCGTCTCAGGAGCTATCCCCACCAACTGAGCGGCGGGATGCGCCAGCGCGCGGTCATCGCGATTGCCCTGGCCCTGAGTCCTGAATTGATTGTGATGGACGAGCCTACGACCGCCCTGGATGTGGTGGTACAACGTGAAATCCTGGAACTGATTAGCTCGCTGTGTAAAAATTTTTCGATGACGATGATTTTTATTACTCATGACCTCTCACTCTTGCTCGAACTGGCCGATAGCGTTGCGATCATGTATGCCGGGAAGATCGTGGAGAAGGCCAGCAGTAAAGATCTCTACCTGCATCCACGCCATCCCTATAGCTATGGCTTGCTGAACTCGTTCCCGAATTTGCATGGTGCGCGCCGCAACATGGGCGGTATCCCTGGTTCGCCACCCGACTTGCGCGCAGTGCCAAGCGGTTGCACGTTTCATCCACGTTGCCCAATGATCTTTGGTCCCTGTCCCAATGTGCGTCCGGTGCTCCAACCGGCACTACCGGACGCTACGGGTGAGAACGAGCAACAAGTCGCCTGCCATCTCTATGATAAACGCTTTTCGACGGGCGAGTTGCCCAATGCTGAGCAGTTTGCCGCGGCGTACGCGGCAAGAATTGAAAAAGGAAAAAGCCGATGAGTGTTTTTCAGCAGGTATCCCAGTTTCGCACTGTCAACACTCGCTCCGCGCCAATTCTGGAGGCGGTCCACCTGCACAAAGAGTTTCCCACTGGCCAGCAAATCCTGGGCGGCAAGAAGGCTGTCCAGGCGGTCGATGATACGACCTTGAGCCTCTATCCCGGACGGGCGACCGCTCTGGTGGGCGAAAGCGGCAGTGGCAAAACAACGGTTGCGCGCATGCTGGCCCGCCTCTATGATCCCACCTCCGGCACGATTCGCTTTCGCGGCGAGCCGGTGCGCCTGACACGCCAGAGTTCCGCGCTGCATAAGTACCGCAAACATGTGCAGTTGATTTTCCAGGACCCGTTTGCCTCGCTCAATCCGGTGCATAGCATCCGCTACCACCTGGCGCGCCCACTACGCATTTTCGGTAATGTGCATTCGCAGGCCGAGGAGACCCGGCAGATTCTCTCCCTACTCAATCGCGTGAGCCTCACACCTGCCGAGCAATTTATCCAGAAATATCCGCACCAGTTAAGCGGCGGACAACGCCAGCGTATCGCCATTGCGCGCGCCCTGGCGGTTCATCCCCAGGTCCTGCTGGCCGACGAACCGGTCTCTATGCTGGATGTCTCTATCCGCATGGATATTTTGAATCTGCTGCTGCGCCTGAAAGATGAAGAGGAACTGGCACTCCTGTATATCACCCATGATATCGCCAGCGCGCGCTATTTCGCCGATGATGCCCTGGTGATGTATGCCGGCCAGATGGTGGAAGGTGGATCCAGCGAAGAGGTGACTCAAGAACCCAAACATCCCTATACGCGCCTGCTGCTGGCAGCCGCCCCGGACCCTGATCGCATCAAAGCGGGCACCTCCGGCATGAAGGAGATCAACGCGCGCGGGGAGATTCCCAGCCTGATCAATCCGCCCAGCGGCTGTCGCTTCCATCCACGCTGTCCTCACGCGATGGAGGTGTGCCGCCAACGTTTCCCCAAACGCACCGATCTGGGGAACGGCCACTGGACCCATTGTTTTCTTTATGGCGATGGCAACGAGCAGAGCACAACCCCTCTTCCAATAAGCAATCCCCTATCTCCTACGCGTTGAAAGTCAAGGAGGGAGTATAACCTTTTCGTAGGAAATGGATATCATTCCTCCACAAAGCCATGTGCGAACTCCATAAATCTGTGGGTATCCGCGAAGTTGCTGACCAGGCCCAGGGAGATGCGTACGGCGCCGGTGCTTTTTCCGTCGATGCACAGGCGGAAATCGTCGATGGTCAGGCGACTCTGGTGCAAGGGCTGGCGGAAGCAAGAATGCAGTTCGCTTGCGTCAAGTCCCAGCGCGATCTCGCCGCCGCCCGGATTGCAGAAGCAGCCGGTCCGCAGGGAGATGTTGACCTTGTTGGCCTCCTGCTCGATCAGGCGATGGTCGATGGTGCTACCATCGGCCCGGTAGAAATTGAGGGTGATGGTGCCGCCGCGCTGTTCGGTAGTAGCCGGACCATAGAGACGCACAAGCGGCTGACCGTTGTGGTGTCGCAGAGCCAGCACGTTGTCGAGCAGCCAGCCGGTTAGTAGACACACACGCTCATGGATGGTCGCCAGGCCCAGCGCCTCCATGTGCTTCAAGCCAGTTTCCACAGCCGGCAGGCTGAGGTAGTTGAGCGTGCCATCCTCGAAAGCCGCCTCGCCTTCCGCCAGATAATAGCGGTCGCCCTGCACCGAGGCCACAGTGATCGTGCCGCCCGCGAACCAGGGGCGGCGCAGACGAGCCAGGGCCTCGCGGCGCGCCAGCAGGCAACCAACGCCGGTAGGATAGCCGAACATTTTGTAGAACGACAGCACCACAAAATCGGGGTGCCAGCGGCCGAGGTCCAGGCGGTTCGTAGCGACGAAGGCTGCGGCATCCAGCAACACATCCCAGCCCCTCGCCTGGGCCTCCTCGATCCATGCGAGGGGATGCTGCATCCCCGAAAAGTTGGATTGCGCCGGATAGGCGAACAGGCGGTGCTCTGCGGACCGCCCACGCTCAAGCACCTGCAACAGATCGTCCCGAGCGACACACATATCGGGCAATACCACCGGAACATAGGTGATCTGCGCGCCGCACCTGCGGGCGAATTCGCGAATGCCGTTGACGGAGTTGTGATTATCGAAGGTCAACGCGTAGTGGTCGCCCGGCTCAAAGGGGTACGACTCACCCACGAGCTTGAGCGCGGCGCTGGCATTCTGCGTGAAGATGGCCAGGTACTCCTGCGGGTCGGCGTTGAAATAGTGCAAGACGTACCTGCGCGCCTGCTCGATCAGTTGCGTCATCACGATCGAGGTGGGATTTGAAGAGTGCGGATTGCCAAAGACGTGCTCGGCCAGCAGATCTTGATGCTCCCGCACCTGCGACATAGCGTACAGGCCAGCGCCGGTGTAATCGAGGTAGGTATGCCTGCCAGCATCCAAGCGGGCATACTCACGCGCGCGTACATCGTCCAACAACGCGGTAGCTTGATAGTCGGGGTAGTTGTGCAGGAACAGCCGATGGGCTGCCTCATAGGATGTCGTGGTTGTAGTCATAGCGTCACTCCATTGTGCTCTTACTGTACAGCATACAACACAAACACGATACAGAGCAACCATGCGGGATTGTAACAAGGTTACGCAATTACCGTCCCCAGCAGGAGCACGATGATCCACTCGCTTGGGCAGCAACGCCTCCAGGCAGAGGCGATGCCCGCGCCTGGTCCACAACGCGGGTCCCGGCTGATGGCGCGTCAGGAAGAACCGCCGCTCCCGCTTGCTGCCTCCATGCAAGGCCTTGAGTCAGTGAGGCTGTAGAACCCTAGATCGGCGACGTACAAGCAGCCCACCGGGAACCGCTCCAGAGACAGCGGCGAGCGCGTATCGTTGGTGCGCCCATGACTCAGCGGCGGTCCCTGCATCTATCCACTGCTCAGTTCCCAGCGCACGAAGAGTTTGAGAGCCGATTCACTTCATAGCTCACGATCATATGATGCTATGATTGTAGACAGACCTCTTTTTGTCATTCCCCCCTTAACTTAATGTCTATTGCTCCGTCAAGCTTCGATTGACAGGTATCGGGGCGCTTCCATGAGTTACCCCGAATTTTTGAAACACCCATTCAAAAAACGAGGGTGCAGGGAGCGGAGCGTCCCTGCCGGGGTTCGGGGTGTCCCCGAAAACCGCTTTTTTCCCCTTTTCTTCGCCGCCG
>JALYVR010000399.1 GCA_030853145.1 Chloroflexota bacterium
CGCGCTACGGGTACAGCTATTCCACTACCAAATGGAGATGGGCCTCGGAAATTTCCGAGGCCCATCTCCATTTGATTGTTATCGCGTCATACGCTTATAAGCTACTTCAGGCTTCCGCGCCGTTGCTGGCAGGAACTTCTGCCTCCGCGACCGGCATGCTAAATACCAGCGAGGGGCGGTCGGGGAACTCCGGGAAGATGCCGACGTTGCGGCGCTCGCGGGTAGCATGCCCGAACTTGACATAGCCATCGACCAGGGCGTACAGCGTGTGGTCACGCCCTACGCCAACGGAGACGCCGGGCCGGATCTTGGTGCCGCGCTGGCGCACAATGATGCTGCCCGCGCGCACCAGCTCGCCGTCGTAGTGCTTGACACCGAGCATCTTTGGCTTGCTGTCACGACCGTTGCGTGAACTGCCTACACCTTTTTTATGGGCCATGCTTACTCCTCCTCCGCCGTACTGTCCGTCTTGTCACTGTCCTCAGTGCCCTCGATCTGCGAGGCACGGCGCCGACGAGTCGTCTTCTTTACGCTATCACTGTCTGTATCGCTATCACTGGAGATCGTCTCTCTGGCTGTCGCCGACGAAACCATCTCATCCTCGGCGGATGCCTGTCGCTCCGCCGGCGCGTTCCCGGTGATCAGGCTGATACCGTCGGCCAGGACATCATCGATGCTCAGGTACGTCAGTTCCTGGCGATGGCCCCGGCGGTGGCGATAGCGCTTCTTTGATTTGTACTTGAAAACAATTTCTTTTTTCCCGCGACCGTGGCGCACGGCGGTGACGACCACCGCGGCATTGCTCACAAACGGCGTGCCGATCATCGCGCGGTCCGAGTCAGAGATCAGCAGCACCTCTTCAATGCGCACCTGCTCCCCCTCTTCGAAAGGCAGCCGGTTGACCTCAATCGTCTGGCCGACGGAAACTTTGTATTGTCTTCCACCACTTTTAATAACTGCGAACATTTCCCCTTCTTTCTTCCTTTCCCACCTCCGCATACACAGATCACGGGATACGTGGAAGGCGTTGGTGGAGGCCTTCCTTACAGTTCCCGTCCCTGCCTGTGAGCCAGCTCTCTTCAAGCAAACGATCACGCGGAGCGGATAACCTCTCTTTGCGCGAGGCATAGGGTACCGGTCTGATCCTATATTGGGAGTGTGAAATTACCCTTTTGGACACACGGTAGCCAGGATATGATAGCAGTCCTACGGGCGGTTTGTCAAGCCGTCAGGACGCAAGGACAGGCCCCAATCCGCGTAGGGGCGAGGCAAGCCGTCGCCCCTACGCGGATTCCCCTACCCCTCATCCCGCCGCTTCTCCAGCCATTTCCTGATGGCGGCCTCTTTTCCCTGGTGTCCTGGTTCGTAGTAGCGGCGGCCCTTCAGGCTAGCGGGGAGATACTCTTGCAGTTGCAGCGCGGGCGGGCGTTCGGGGTCCTCAATGCGCATGTCTTTGTAGTAGTCATGGGCATATTTATAGTCTTTGCCGTAATCGAGGTCCTTCATCAAACGGGTGGGCGCGTTGCGGATGTGCAGAGGTACGGGATCGTTGCGCGTCTGCTGCACATCCTCCTGCACGCGGCCATACGCGACCTCCAGGGCATTACTTTTGGGCGCGGTCGCCAGGTGAACAACGGCCTGGGCGAGCGCCAGGTTGCCCTCTGGCAGACCCACAAAATGCACAGCCTGCTGCGCCGCCACGCAGATCATCAGCGCTTGCGGGTCGGCCATGCCCACATCCTCCGAGGCGATACGCACCAGGCGACGCGCGATGTAGAGCGGGTCCTCGCCGGCTTCGAGCATACGCGCCAGCCAGTAGAGGCTGCCATCAGCGTCAGAGCCGCGCACCGACTTATGCAGAGCCGAGATCATATCGTAGTGCTGGTCGCCGCCCTTGTCGTAGAGCAGGGCACGATGCTGCATAACCTCTTCGACCAGCGGCAGGGTGATGTGTCGCGCTGCTTCGCCCGCCTGCGTCATGCCGCCGCTGCTCCCCTGGGCCGCCAGTTCCAGCACGTTGAGCGCAGTGCGCGCGTCACCGTTGGCGAAGAGCGCCATCTGTTGCAGCGCGTCCTCGTCAACTGTGATGTGCATGTTGCCGAGGCCGCGCTCCCTATCCGCCAGCGCGCGCCGCAGGAGGCTGACGATATGCTCTTCGGTCAGTGCGTTGAGCGTGAAGACGCGGCTGCGCGATAGGAGGGCGCTATTCACCTCGAAGCTGGGGTTCTCCGTGGTGGCCCCGATCAGCGTCACCACGCCGCGCTCGACATGCGGCAGCACGGCGTCCTGCTGCGCCTTGTTGAAGCGGTGGATCTCGTCGATAAACATGATCGTCGGCTGCCCGCTAAACTGGCGGAGTTTGCGCGCCTCCTCGACGACCTTGCGCAGGTCGGCCACGCCCGCCGAGACGGCGCTGAGCCTGGCGAAGCGCGCGTGCGTCAGGCGCGCGATCACCTCCGCCACTGTCGTTTTGCCGCTGCCGGGCGGACCCCACAGGATCATCGACGGAATGCGGTCGCCCTCGATGCTGCGCCGCAAGAGCCGCCCCGGCGCCAGCAAGTGCTCCTGCCCCAGAATCTCGTCGAGCGTGCGCGGCCGCATACGCGCCGCCAGCGGCTCATCCGTCGCGCGCTGCGACCCCGCCGCCGGGACCTCGTCGGCACTGAAGAGCGATGATTGATCTGCCATATATCCGCCTTTTCCGTTCGTTCTACTGAGAGCGTCTTCCCCCAAAGATACACCATACAGTCCCCCGAGGGCAAATTCCGACATGTAGAAGCATGCAGGGAGTTTCGCCTGGTCTCCACGCTATGCTATAATGATGGTGATCTAATGGCATTGCTCGGACCGCGCAGGCACGCCATCGCCCCTACGCGATCTAAGAGATACCCGCCATGCATTCATTCATTCTATAAAGACGTAAAACGGACGCAAAAAGGACGCGAAGTCGTTTCGAGATGAGGGGGCTGCTGGCCATATGGCAAAAAAAATCCTGGTTATGGATGATGATCCTACTATTGCCGATCTGTTGACAGAGGCGCTGGCGGACGAAGGCTATGAAACCTTTATGACGACTCAGAGCCTGCGTTTCTATGATGCTGTGCGCGAGCATGAGCCAGATCTTATTTTGCTCGATATCATGATGCCGTACCTGGATGGGCGCGATGAGTTGAAGTTGATGGAGATGGGCGTGGAAAAGAAGATCCCGGTCATCGTGGTGACCGCCTATCTGGGCGCCCAAAACGAGGAGCAGGCGTTCCGTGAGGCTGGTGTGGTGCAGATCGTGTACAAGCCTTTCGACCTGGATAAGCTTGTTGATCTGGTGAAAACGACCATAGGGGAGCCATAGAAATTATACGATAGGGAGAAAAAGAGAAGCATGGGTGCTACCGTTCGTGTTGCCCTCGATGTCATGGGGGGAGACAAAGCTCCCACTGAGACCGTGCTGGGGGCGGTGCAGGCCGCGCGCGAATACGGCATAGGCGTCTACCTGGTGGGTCGCGAGGATGTGATCAGCACGGAACTCGCTAAGCACAATATCCAGGGGCTGGACCTGCCCATAGTGCATACCGACGAAGTCATCGAGATGGATGAGCATCCCGCCAACGCCGTGCGCCGCAAGAAAAAGGCGTCCATGACGATGGCGCTGCAACTGGTGCGCGATGGTCAGGCGCTGGGAGCTGTCTCGGCCGGCAACAGCGGCGCGATGATGGCCGCCTCGCTCTTCGTGCTCAAGCGTATCAAGGGTGTCGAGCGGCCGGCCCTGGGCAGCGTCTTCCCTACAAAGGACCGTGTGTGCCTGGTCATCGACGTTGGCGCTAACACCGACTGCAAGCCGGAGTACCTGCAACAGTTCGCCCTGATGGGCTCGATCTACATGGAGCGCATCTTCCATACCCCCTCCCCCCGCGTCGGCCTACTTGCCAACGGCGAGGAGGAGAGCAAGGGCAACCAGCAGGTGCAGGAGACGCATCAGTTGCTCAAGGCCAACGCCTCAATGCTGGGCCTGAACTTCGTGGGCAACGTCGAGGGCCGCGATATCCCCGCCGGCACCATCGATGTGGTGGTCTGCGATGGCTTCGTGGGCAACGTTGTGTTAAAGCTAAGCGAGGGGCTGGCCGAGACACTGCTGGGCATGTTGCGCGCTGAGATGACGAGCTCGCTGCCGCGCAAACTGGCGGCGGCGGTGCTGCGACCAGGGCTGCGTAAAGTCGGGCGGAAACTGGACTATGCTGAGTACGGCGGCGTCCCCCTGCTGGGCGTCAACGGCTCCGCCATCGTCGCGCACGGTCGCTCGAATGCCAAAGCCATCAAGAACGCCCTGCGCGTGGCCCGCGAGACGGCCGAAACAGGCGTGGTCACCGCCATCGCCGATGGCCTGGCAAAACTGGCAACCGGCGGCGAAGAGAAGCAAGAGGCCGAGGTGTAGCAGGCAGGGCGGGGACGGGCGCCAGCCAGCCGGCGCCGGCTCCCCTCACGTTAGCTGCTTCTTTTCTGGCGTCTGGCGATGCCGCCCATTCTGCCAATGCGGCGGTAGAACTCCGGGTCCTGGCGCGCCTTCGTTACGCTTCCGCCCTTCTTGCCAATCTCGGAGAAATGGTCAGTGTCATACTTGCTGACGTTGGCCTGGCCGCCTTTTTGAGCGATCTCCCGGTAGTATTCGCTGCCCCGCGACTCTTTGAGCCTTGTACCACCCTTCTTCCCAATACGTCGATAGTGGTCCTCGCCATATTTATCGCGTATAGTGTCGCCCTCCTCACGACCCTCCTCCGAATTTGATAGAGGCGCCTGCTTATCTTCGTATTCAGATGCCATGCCTGGCTGTCTCCCTTTGCCATATCCATTTCAGGCTATAAAAAAATATCACAGGCTGCTCGCCTGCGCCCAAAGTATACCGGAAAGCTGATCCTCTGTCAATTTTATGCGCTGGCCTGGCCGCCTCTCCAATTCGCGTAGTACACTGTCAATCTTCATTGCAGGGGCGGCTCACATGTCGAATGAGGGTAGTCAGAGTAGTAGGGACTGGCTGGCCGCATCCGTGGGCAATCTCGCTTTTGTACGGCCAGGGATCTCTACGCGAGAGGGGGGATATATCTGATAGGCCAACGCGCCGGGGCAGGGATGGAGGGACAGCCTTGGTAGCATGCGTTGGGACGCCAGAAGGGGCAGGATGGCGGCCGGGGATCCGAGCGTTCGCGAGGAAGCGCCCTCATTGTGGTCTAACAATCTTCATATGAGGGTCAATGTGTAGTGGCGCCCCTTCGGCTCCCCTTGCCCGCCGACAACGCG
>JALYVR010000021.1 GCA_030853145.1 Chloroflexota bacterium
GCCTGAGTATGTTAATGTCCACGTGAGTAACATTCCTTCTTGTTTTGATTATCGGAACCTTACTCGATGAGGCCGCCCTCCGCAAGGTTGGGGGGCCTTTTGTCGTCATTAGTCTAAACATCAACTACCATATAGCAAGTTTTCTACCCATCCAGCCCCAACGAAGCTATGTGATATTCACGTGAGCAACTATAATGTCTTATAGATGTATCACTCATGTATAGCATGCTGGAGAAGAAATATATGGCAAGCGAATCTTTCTACGTTCATCCCACGGCCGAGGTCTCGTCTGATGCCTATGTTGGCGCGGGCACGCGTATCTGGCGCCAGGCCCATGTGCGCGAGGGAGCGCATATTGGCCTGGCGTGCAATATCGGCAAGGGTGTCTATATAGATGCGCATGTGCGCATCGGCTCACGCGTCAAGATCCAGAACCATGTCTCTGTGTTTGAAGGAGTGACGATTGAGGATGGAGTCTTCGTCGGCCCCCACGTATGCTTCACCAATGACCTGTTGCCCCGTGCCATCACCCCCGCCGGGGACCTCAAGGATGCCGACGATTGGGAGATCACTCCGACCGTAGTGAAGTACGGTGCGTCTATCGGCGCCGGCTCGGTGATCCTCTGCGGCGTGACTATCGGGACGTTTGCCCTGATTGGCGCCGGCTCTATGGTCACGCGCGACGTGCCGCCCCATGCCCTCGTCTTCGGTAACCCCGCACGGCAGCATGGCTATGTGTGCCGTTGCGCCCGCCGCCTCGCGAGCGTGCATGAACACGACGGCGAGCTGGTAGGCTGGTGCGAGGTGTGCGACCGCGAGTGCCGCTTCAGCAACGCATCACCCGCTTGATGGGACCATTCCATTTCGGGGGCAAATCGCTTGCTAGCTGGGTATCAGGAGTGACTCTTCTCAACCAGGCATTCAGTTTGTCCCCGAAATGGAATGGTCCCCTATCTGGTATGTCATCCTTTTTGGTCAGGAAGGCTCTGCTTAATTTAATCTGCAATACAGCATGAGAGGCTATATGAGAGCCCCTTCTCTAGCTTTCGCGCTTTTGATATGTTACTCTTTAGGAAGCGAGGGGTGGATGCAAAGAAACGGTTTCGGAAGCAACGATGGAAGCAGATGGTTCTCTTCGACCAGAAGAGCTGACTTGCTCCTTACGCGTAAGGATTTTCATCAAAGATCGACCTCGGCGTGAGCGTGCATATGCCGTTTGGCAACACCTGTCCTATTGTTCCCGCGATGATGTGGTTTTTGTGGCACAGGCTCCTGATAGATGGGCGCCTGCTGATCAGATGAGAAAGCTTCTGCGGTATTAAGGAGGCCCCTCAACCTCTGTATTTAGAAAGGATGAATGTATGCAGCTTTCCTCCGAGAGGTTTCAGTGTCCTGTCTGTGGGATGGCAGATGCCGTGAGCAAAGTGAGTTCAATCGTTGAGGCTGGAACGTCATCACACACGGTGCATCACTCGACGGTTTCGCTGCGTGGGCTCTCTGTGAGAGGGTATGGCATTGCTTCGGGTACGGGGACAAGTATTACCAGGTTGGCAGAAAAACTGTCTCCCCCGTCCCTTCCGCGATTTCAAGTTGCTGCTCCAGGATACAATGGCTTCGCAATCAGTTGCCTGGGGCTTCTTTCTGTGCTGATATTGAGCCTTGGTTAACGTTCATCATATTCGTCCCAGCAGTACTCTTTCCTGGTCTCATCATGATGCTTAGTGGCGGCATCATCATTGCTTCTTTGGTGATCGGAAGCGTACGAGCGGCCATTTTGCGGAAAAACAGGCGTCCTTCCTGGGAACAGGCAATGGCCGTTTGGAATACCCTGTATTACTGCTCTCGCAATGATGTGGTTTTTGTTCCAGGTTCTCCTTCGCAATGCGTTGAGTCTTCTCACATGACGCAATTGCTGTTTCTCTAGTCGTGTGGTGGAGGTTGTGTTCAGAAGAACTCGTCTGTGCTTGTTCGGGATCGCAAAGAGAGTTTTGCTTCGGTTCGTCGAGGGAGACTTGCTATCTCTTGCGCGTTCTGGGTAGGGTAAATTAGATGCGATTTGCCCCGAAATGGAATGGTCCCTCGCTTGACAGCATCCATGCTTCTTTGTATCATGGGGGATAGGTACTTCGCTCCGCTACTTTCCCTACATCAGGTAGAAGAGAGGCTCCGCGTTCTCTATGTAATTGTGAGAGGTCGGTTTCTATCGTGCTTCATAGTACGCCTTCTGGCGAACCCTGGCAGGGTTCATTGTCTGACCTGCCCAATGTCGTCGCTAGCATCAAGCGGCTGAGAGCCTTTGGGCGGCTGACTCTGCGCAATAGCGCGCGCCTGGGCGTCGCGCACCTCTACTTTCGCAACGGGCGGCTGGTGCATGTGGTTGGGACGCGCGGCGCCACGAACGCGGTTCTGGCCGACCTGCAAGGCTGGATGCGCGGGACGCTACGGTTTGAGCGCGGCGTCTCTATCGATCACGACACTGTTGCTGATGAGCAGGAACAGTTTTTTGAGCGCTGGCTCGCGCAATTGCGCGGGCGCAGCGCCACTCCCCCACCACCTTCTCGCTCACATATTGTTGAGGGGCAGGCGGTCGCCACACCCAGAGTCGATCAGCTTATTGTGCCCTGGGAATGGCGCGTGCTGATCGAGGGAACCAGGCGCGTCACGCTGGCCGTGGCGCACCTGGTAGGGCCGCAAGAGGCACTGACGGTGCTACGCGATATCCTCGATGACTGCTCCTCGGCTTTCCCCGCTTTCGCCGGCATGCAGATTGCCTCTGGTGGCTACCTGCACGTGAAGGATAATTCGCAGCTTGATCGCCTTCCTCGCGAAGCCCTCCTCGAAGGATTTGCCGCTCTGATAGCTACCTGCCAGTATTTTTGCTCGCCGATCATCGGCGAACTGGAGGCCCATAGACTCGTTATTCAAGCGCTGGGAGACCTCGGCCCGACGTTAATCAGCCTGGGCGTTTTCCGAATAGACGATCGGTTGCTCCTGAACAGGGGCTAAGATTGGGGGGCTTGCATGAAGGTCCTACTCACAGGTTTTGAACCCTTCGGTCGCTGGCAGCGCAACCCCAGCGGCGAGGTGGCCCGCCACCTGAACGGCGCCACGATTATCGACGTGGAGATCACTGGCCTGGTATTGCCCGTGTCTTTCAAGCGCGCCTCCGCGCCGTTGATCGCCGCTATCGATGCGCTACAACCAGATGTCGTGCTCAATCTTGGGCAGGGCGATCCCGTAGGCGTGCGCGTTGAGCGTGTCGCCGTGAACCGCTGCATCGCTCCTCCGGGCGGCGATAACGATGGCTATGACCCGCAGGGGCAGCCGGTAGTAGTCGGTGGGCCTGAGACGTATCCTGCCACGCTGCCCGTGTCTGAGATCGTGGAACTGCTCTCCAACGTCAAGTTTCAGGCCGCTGCCTCGGACTCGGCCGGCGAGTTCCTCTGCAATTATATTATGTACACTACCCTCCATCATATAGCCACGCAGCAGTTATCCTGTCGCGCTGGCTTTATCCACGCCTCACCGCTGCGGGAAGAGGTACCAGATCTCACCGCTGGCAAAGGTATGCGCTTGAAGAAGTGGATTGAATTCACTGAGGCGGTGGTATACCTGCTGCGCACCCCGCTCAGCCCGGCTGGTTGAGAGTCAGTTATTCTATACGTGGCGGACCTTGTTGGATGGAGGCGCGCAAGCTATCGAGATCTCTCTGGGGCCAGATGCTTTCCAGACACCAGGTTGCTCCAGCTTCGGCATAGGCTCTAAGTATTGCTCGTGCTTGCTCGTCATGGACAGCATCAAATACCTGCCCTCCTGTCACAATGTCAAATGGCGAGGTAACGCTGCGGTTCTCATCCATAAATGTTTTGAGTTGGTGGATCTCAGCGGGCGTGAGATCAGCAGCGGTGCCATCGCTCCGAAATGTGAAAGCATTGACCCCATCCCAACGCGCTGCTCTGAGCATTGGTCCTCTTCTTGGCCAGGTTCCACTGATCCAGATTGGGATGCTGGGAGTCTGGATTGGTGACGGCAAAAAGGTAATTTCACTGACTTGATAGTGTTCTCCACTGTAGCTGAATGGTTTCCCACTCCACAAGCCCCGCAGGATGACTAAACTTTCATCAAGTAACTCAGCCTTCCTTTTCGCATTCGTCTCTTCTCCAAAATGGGTAAATCCCTTATCGCTGCCATCGCCTGCGCCAACTCCCAGGATCAGGCGTCCGTTGGATAAATGGTCCAGGGTAACGGTTTCACGAGCCATTTTCCAGGGCCGACGACGCGTTGGTGCAGCTACCATGGTCCCAATTTTGATGCGCTCAGTCTGCATGGCGATCGCGGCTAATGCCAGCCATGGATCACATACCGCGCCACCTTCAGCGCCGTAGTGGAGCGTGTCCCACAGAAAAAAGCCGTCCCAGCCAGCCTCTTCTGCCAGGCGAGCGAGGTTAGCCAGCACACGAGCGTCACCATAGATGCCCACATTTGGCAAGGACAGACCATACTGCATAAAATACTCCTTCTCCATGCTGTGTATTTGACCGCGTTCGTCCAGCGACTCTGCATTACCGGCTCTTTGCTGATCTTTCTTTGTGTAACATGTGGAATTTTGGAGATGATGAGCTTCAGTTGGCAGGTAAGTCGGCTCCTGTCGCGTAGGGATTTGGCTTGCCGCATCTGTGTGGTAGGCCCTTGGGCCTGGCAGGAGGCTCCACAGGCCCCCCAAGGGATGCCTGACACGGATTCGGCTTGCCGAATCCCTACGCGGGCGGGGGCGTTTCACCCGCCCATTGAAATGTGACGAAGCCCTACGCGTGAGGCGTTATGATAGCACCAGCCGCTCTGGATGCTTCTTCTGCCAATAGCGCATATATCCCTGCACGGTCATCGCGTAGTTTGAGGCGATCTCGTAGCGTTCAATAGCGTGTTCGTCGCGCGCGACCCTGAGTAGTTCTGCCTTTGTCTTGTCGATGAGCAGTGTAGTGATCTCCTCTTCGCTCTTGCCCTCGCGCATCTCTGTCAGCACCAGGTCTCCCCAGGCGCCCAGCTTTTCGCGTAGGCGCGTGAAGTGTTGCTGGATGTTTCTCGATGGCCCGAAATGCCCAAGATAGAGCACATCGGGTCGCAGCCGGTTGAGCAGGCTGATGCTCTCGGACCAGGCTTCGAGATCAAGATCGGGAGGCGGCGTTGGTGGTCGCACATAGTCGATGCCTTGCAGGCGCACACCTGCTACGTCTCCCGCGAAGAGTTCGCCGGAGTGTGCATCGAAAAAGATCACGTGGTGGACCGCGTGGCCAGGGGTGTAGTGGACCTCCAGGCGCCGGCCCGCGATATTCAGGATATCGCCGCCCTCCATCACGTGCAGGCGCTCCTGCGGCACCGGCTCGATCTTGCCCCACAGCGACTTCATGCGCTCGCCATAGATACGTGTCGCGCTGGCCACCACCTTTGAGGTATCCAGCAGGTGCGGCGCGCCCTTGCTATGGGCATAGACCTGCGCTTCGGGCAGGTGACGCATCAATGACCCGGCTGCCCCCGCGTGATCCAGGTGAACATGTGTCGTGAGAACATGTGTGACGCTGCGCGGCTCGAAGCCAGCCTCTTTAATCGCCACCAGCAAGTGCTCCATCATACTCTCCGGGCCGGGATCGATAATCGCAATCTCGTTCCCCCCGGCGATCAGGTAGGAGCCAATGATATCTTGTTCCCCAAGAAATGGCAGCGAAATCTGCCATGTCCCTGGGGTGAGTTGGGTGACAGCAGGCAATTGGAACTTCCCCCTATCTCACTTCTTGGTCGAGATGGCTTTGGCCTGGGTGAACAGCAGGAGATAATCCTGGCCGCCGGCCTTGGAATCGGTGCCAGACATATTAAAGCCACCAAATGGATGCACACCGACAAACGCGCCTGTGCATTTGCGATTGAAGTACAGGTTACCGACGTGGTACTCCTCTTTGGCGCGCTCAATGCGCTCTGGCTTGTTTGAATAGAGCGAACCCGTCAGACCGTACTCCGTGTCATTGGCGATATGCAGCGCGTCATCGAAATCTTTGGCCTTGATCACCGTCAGCACTGGCCCGAAGATCTCTTCCTGTGCAATACGCGCGTGCGGATCTACATCGGCGAAAATTGTGGGTTCGATAAAGTAGCCTGGGTCGCGATGTCCCCCGCCGGTTACCAGCCGTCCTTCGCCCTTGCCGACCTCAATGTAGTCCCTGATCTTCTTCATCGCGTTCTCGTCGATGACCGGCCCCATATACGTCTCCGGCTGCGTGACATCGCCGAGGGTCAGCTTGCTGGTCTTCTCGATAACCTTTTGCAGCACCTGGTCGTATACCTGCTCGACGATAATGGCGCGCGAGCCTGCGGAGCATTTCTGCCCCTGGAAGCCAAACGCCGAGGAGACAATGCCATCGGCGGCGGCATTCAGGTCGGCGGTCTCATCGACCACGACCGCGTCTTTGCCCCCCATCTCCAGGATCGTGCGCTTCAGCCAGAGCTGCCCTTTCTGGTGTTTGGAGGCGCGCTCGTGGATGCGCAGGCCCACTTCACGCGATCCCGTGAAGGCGATAAAGCGCACCTGTGGATGCTCGATCAATGTATCGCCGATGGTGGACCCTGAGCCGGTGAGGAAGTTCACCACGCCGCCGGGCAGCCCAACCTCTTCCAGAATGCGCACAAATTGTGCCGCGATCATTGGCGAGGTGCTGGCTGGCTTGAGCACAACGGTGTTGCCGGTGACGATAGAGGCGCTGGTCATACCTATCGTAATGGCGCCGGGGAAGTTCCAGGGAGGGATGACGGCGCCCACGCCCAGGGGGATGTACACCAGTTCGTTCTCTTCGCCCTCGATGCGTGTTAGCTCGTGATCGCCGGCCAGGCGGATCATCGCGCGCGCGTAGTACTCCAGGAAGTCGATGGCCTCCGCGGTATCGCCATCGGCCTCGGCCCAGCTTTTCCCCACCTCGTAGATCATCCAGGCGTTATAGTAAAAGCGGCGCCGCTTCAGCAGATCGGCGGCGGCAAAGAGATAGCCCGCCCGCTCTTCAGCCGGAACGCGTTTCCAGGATGCAAAAGCGCTGCTGGCCGCCTGCACCGCTTCGTTGACCTGCTCCACGGTGGCGCGAGCAAAATAACCGATGGCTTCATCGGGACGCGCCGGGTTGATAGAGGCGAACGTGTCCTTGCTGTTGATCTTCTGCCCGCCAATAATCAGCGGGTAGGTTTGCCCCAGTTCACCCTTCACCTGCTCCAGCGCCTGTATCTGGGCCTGGCGATGTTCAGGCTGCGTAAAATCGGTAAGGGGGGCATTTTTAAAAGGCGTGCGTGCGCGCGACATTACATGTTCAGCAGTTGTTGTCATAAAGCGACACTCCTTCGTGCTTCAAACAGATTGTTCCTTGCTTATTGTATCCCATGAGAGGGCGGGAGCGATAGGGCAACCTGTGTCAGCAAAGAATCGCGTCAGAGGCCAGGGCGATCAACACCATGCCCAGGCAGAGCAACACGACGCCCATCCAGCCCGCCCATAAGAAAGCTACTCCTGGTAGAACGGCGCCGAAGCTGCCACCGAAATAGTAGAGCGAGAGATACATTGAGGCGGCCGTACCCTTGGCGGTCGCGGCCTGCTCGCCCAGGTACAGGTTCATTGCCGGGACAGTGCAGAACATGCCCACGGCCAGCATACCCAGGCCCACAATGACCACAGGCAGCGCGGGAACTAGCGTCGTCAGCAGTCCACAGGCCGCCAGCCCCATAGTGAAGGCGATGGCGCGGCGCGAACCGATGCGTTCCGCGATGCTGCCGGCCACGGGCGACAGGACGCCTGTGAGCCAGAGCAGGTAGACCAGACCCAACGTAATTGTGGAGAGCCTGAAATGTGGTCCCGTCAGGTAATAAGGCAGGTAGGTGAAGGTGCCGATGAAGCCAAAAAAGAGTGTGAAGCCGATGATAAACGCGCCCACGAGGCGCCGGTTGTGCAGGTGCAGCCACATATCGTGCAGCGTCTGGCGCAGGAAATCGCTGAGGCCTGGGTGTACCTCTCGCGGGCGATCTTTCAGCTTGCTATTGGTCTCCGGCAGGAAACGCCACATGGCGAGCGCGGCGATCAGCGTTGGCAGCGTGAAGGCCAGCATGGAGATCTGCCAGCTATAGAGACCCGTCAGGACGGCGCTGCCAACACGCGCGAAGAGTCCTCCCAGCGTCAAGCCGCTGACATAAATACCCATCGCCAGTCCTCGGTCTCTGCCGGCAAACTCTTCGTTGACATAGGGGATGGCCACGCTGGTCAGGCCTGGCATGAGCAACCCCTGGACGGCCCGTAGGACAACCAGCGTGGCAAAGTTAGGGGCCAGGCCGCATAAAAGCGTTGGGATGATCACCAGGAAGCTGGTGCCGACCATCACTCTTTTGCGACCCACGCGGTCAGAGAGCGGACCATAGAAGAGGGAACCGATGGCCACAGCCAGCACCAGCAATGAAACCGTCAGGCCCGCCGTGGGTGCGCTGATCTGGAAATCATGGCTGAGTACTGGCAGAATGGCCTGCGTGGTGTACATGTTCGCGAAGATAAAGGCCGGCGCGAGAAAGAGCGCGAGCAACGCCCCCAGTCGTAGATGCCTCCCTGTTTCCTGGGTCGTCGGGATGGCACTGGACATGAGCTAGATCCTCCCTGTCAAGGCGCGTGCATACATTGAGGCTTTCATGTCCCCATTGTATCATCATATTTGTTCAAGCCATAGGGAGCATCTCGATAACGGCACCGCCATCAAGAGCTGACACGCGAACTTGAGCAAGAAAGTCGTGAGGAAAACCCAGTTCGATCTTACTTGCCTGGTCAAGGTACTGAAGCTGTTCAGGCGAAAGTTCAACAGTCAGAGCTTGCAGGTTCGCCAGCAATTGCTCCAAGGTACGGGCCCCAAGAAGGGTACTGGTCACTCCTGGTTGCGCCAGCGTCCAGGCAATGGCAACCTGCGCTGGCGTCCGACCGATCTCCTGCGCGGTCTCGTTCACCACATTCGCTATCGCCAGATGACGCTCTGTGAAGCGACCAAATTGCCGCATCCACTCCTGCCGTGTTCCTTTAGGTACGACATTAGCCGCCAGGAGGTCGTTGTGCGAGTATTTGCCACTGAATACTCCTCCGCCCAGTGGTGACCAGGGCAGCACGCCAATTCCCAGTTCGCGAGCCATGGGCAGCAGATCCCGTTCCCCGGTGCGCTGTCCAAGGTTGTATTCCATCTGCAAGGCAATAAAGCTGGTCCAACCGCGTATCTCAGCCAGCATATTGGACCGGCTTACCTGCCAGGCGGGTGTGTCCGAAATGCCAAGATAGAGCACCTTTCCACTCCGCACCAGGTCATCCAGCGCACGCATGATCTCTTCGACAGGTGTCCTGCCTTCCCACATATGCAGGTAGTAGAGGTCAATATAGTCTGTTCCCAGGCGCTTTAAGCTAGTCTCAACCGCTTGCACGATATTTTTGCGGTGGTTGCCTCCCGCATTCGGGTCGCCAGGCCGCGTATTGACGGCGAACTTGGTGGCCAGCACCAACTGCTCGCGCCGACCGGCAATGAATGAGCCAAGCAAGGTTTCGCTCCTGCCGTTTGTATAACTCACGGCTGTATCAACGAAATTGCCCCCTTGCTCAAGATAGCTGTCGAAAATGGCCCGGCTGGTAGCTTCGTCTGCACTCCAGCCAGCGCCTGTTCCAAAGGTCATGGTTCCCAGGCACAGCGGAGACACTTTCAACCCGCTGCGGCCAAGCACGCGGTACTGATTGAGTAGAGCCATGCGGTTTTTTCCCTCCTGTTGTTCGTGTAGACGAGCCGATTGCCTGCACTCACGGTTCATTAGCGCTCCTGTTCGGTCGGGCGCAGCAGGATTTCGTTGACATTGACATGCGGTGGTTGGGTCACGGCATAGACAATGGCGTTTGCAATATCCTCGCTCTGCAAGGGCGCGATTTCTTGGATGCGGCGCAGCGCGGTCTCGCGAGCGGCCGTCTGGGTAATATGGGAAGCCAGGTCGGTATCCACCACGCCGGGCTCGATCACGGTGACGCGGATATGCTCCTGGAAGCATTCCTGCCGTAACGCTTCGGAAAAGGCCCCCACCCCCCACTTCGTCGCATTGTAGACACCGCTGCCAGCGCGCGCAATGCGTCCGGCTACCGAGGAGATGTTGACGATATGACCGCTTCCCTGCGCTTTCATGGTTGGCAGGACAGCATATGTTGCGTACAGGGGTCCCAGAAGATTGGTGGAGATCATCCGTCGCCAATCTTCCGTATCCGCCCCTGCGATGGGACCGAGTAACATCAGACCGGCGCTATTCACCAGGATATCCAGTCGTCCCCATTGTTCCTGTGTGCGGCGAACCATCGTCAGCACCTGTTGTTCATCTGTCACATCCGCTTTCAGCGCCATTGCCTCTCCTCCCGCCTGACCAATGCGTTCAACCAGAGCCTCAAGCCGGTCTATGCGCCGAGCTGCGATGGCCA
Source organism: Chloroflexota bacterium (assembly GCA_030853145.1). Taxonomy (GTDB): domain Bacteria; phylum Chloroflexota; class Ktedonobacteria; order Ktedonobacterales; family Ktedonobacteraceae; genus JALYTT01. Next base: position 10,499 of record JALYVR010000021.1, read on the forward strand.
CACGTATTCCGCGTGTGGCCAATGCCCACGCGGTTGCCTCTCCAATCCCAGAGGAAGCGCCTGTCACGAGCGCGACCTGTCCTTTAATCCTCTCCATGTATATACTCCTTCTTTCCTTGTTGGTTCAGGCTCACGCGTGTCTCTGGCTCAAAGATCTCGACCCACGCTTCCATCTTTTCGGAAGCATAAGTGGAATGCGATGCAGCATTGCGCTGTGCCAGAAACTCTTTTTTGTGAGCGATCTTCTCTTGCAAGGCGCTCATGTGTTGCTCCAGTTTCTGCATTTGCTGTTCCAGGGAGCGCTGGTGTTGCTCAAGTATGAGCAGGCGCTCAGTTGTCGTCGCGTCACCCTGGCGGCGAAGCTCGGCAAAGTGGAGCATGTGTGCGATAGGCATGCCCGTTTCCCGTAAGTTGATGAGCAAGCCAATCCAGTCGATATCCTTTTGCCTGTAGCGTCGATGCCCGCTTGATGCCCGGCTCACTGGCTCAAGTAGCCCGATGCGCTCATAGTAGCGCAAGGTATCAATGCTCAGTCCAGTCAGTTCCGCAACCTGTTGAATAGAGAATTCTGTTTCCATGCCAGAACTATACAATCTGGAGTACACTCCAGGTCAAGGGGGTAACAGGTTTTTTCAAAAGTGCTGACCGAGATTGACATCTCCGCTATCATAGCGATATCATGCTACTTGTGCGTTCGCTATAAACAGAAAGGGTCAGGCTCATGGCGCGTCAACTTCCCATACTCAATCCTGCTCAGGCTGCTACCACTCGCAAAGATGAGGTGCGCCTGGGCGTCGGGATCGAACTGGTCACGATCGTGTGGATGACCATTGAGGCCAGTGTCGCGATCACTGTCGGCTTTGCCACCCGCAGCGTCTCGTTGCAGGGCTTTGGCATCGATAGCATCGTCGAACTTATCGCCGGTGGTTTGCTGCTCTGGCGACTACTGGTGGAGCAGCGCGGCGGTTCAGTTGAGCGTGTTGAGCAGGCGGAACGGCGTGCCTCCTGGGTGACTGCCATGAGCCTGTTTGTGCTCGCAGTCTACATCGTTGGCGACAGTGCCTTCACTCTGCTGACGCGCACCCGTCCGGAGGCTTCCTGGTGGGGCGTTGGCCTGGCCCTTGCCGCCGCCATCATCATGCCTCTGCTGTGGCAGGGCAAGTTGCGGGTCGCCAGGCGCATTGGCAGCGCAGCCCTCAAGGCCGATGCCGCCTGTAGCGTGACCTGCGCCTACATGGCGCTGACCTTGCTCGCTGGTCTCCTGCTCAATCGCTTCTTTGGCTGGTGGTGGGCCGACCCGCTGGCCGCCCTTGGCCTGGTGTACTTCCTGGTGCAGGAGGGCCGCGAGGCCCTGCATGAGGCGCTTACGGGCGAAACCTGCACCTGCGCTGACTGCGAGGACGCATAGCTCACTGGAGAGGACCTGTCATGGATGTCTATCGCGCGCTGAATGCAGGTGTGCCGGAGTTGCTCTTCACGGTATTGCACCAGGCGGGGCCGGGGATTGCCAGTGAAGATTACTTACATACGGTAACAGCTCTGCATATGGATATTCGCCAGCAGGTGAGCGAAGTAAGCGAGGCGCTACATCAATGGTCTCAACTTCAATACGCGCGCCAGGCCGAGGAGACGGCGCAGAAGCTCCAGCGCCGCAACCTTCTCGCGGAGCATGCTGACCTGGCCCAGGTGCAAGCAGCCCTCGATGAGGGTTACCAGCGCCTGGGCAGCCGCATCGGCAACATGTCCGTAGTTGGCCTACAGGGTTCGGCCGAGGAAGTCTACAGCGCTGCATTGCCCGCTGACCCCGATCTCGCGCGTTGTGTAACCGCTGGGCGTGAGTACCTGGCCTCGCTGGGATTCAAGCCCGGTCAGGGCGCGCTCCAGGAGATGTGGCTGCTGTTTCGCGGCTCCATCCATTATGATGTGCTGGAGCACATCGTGCGGGACCGCATGGGGATCTACCAGGGTAGTATCGGCAGGAGCATTGAGAATGTAGGACATATCTCCTTCGGTACCTACAACCTGGTCTACCAGGTAGGCGAGGGCCTGTTAGCTGATCTCTCGCAGGACGCAACGACCCAGGAGGTCAGCTTTGCCTTCAATAAAGGCCCAGTGCAATATAGCCCCTTCCGGCAGGAGGTTGCCGCCTTGATGGAGCACATCGCTGAACACCAATCCCTGCTGCATGCCTCGTTCTGGCAACGCAAGCTCGGCCTGGGTAGCGGCAAGGAGTTTGTGCTGCGTCTGCGTCTCCCCGAGGGCGAACTCCCCTTGCGCGAACTCATCGATGCGCTTGCCAGCGCCAGCCATGTGGGCAAAGAGACGATTGTCGAAGGCGGCAAACTGCTGCTGGGCAAACGCGTTTTGTAAGGAGCCTGCATACAATGGATCGTACTCGCTGGCGGCAGGAGCGCCGCCTCTGGAATCAAGTCCAGATGGATACTATCTATGCCCGCCAATACGATGAGAAGTGGGGAGGGTCTATTAATTCTTCACACCAGCATATGCTCGAACAGCTTCTAGATCTTTGCCCCAGGGGAGGGCGTATCCTCGATGCTGCTTGCGGAACCGGCAAGTACTGGCCGCTGTTGCTGGAGCGCGGGTTTTCTATTCAGGGGACCGACCAATCGCAGCAGATGCTTCAACGGGCCCACAGCAAATTTCCTGCTGTATCAGCCGAGCATATTGGCCTGCAGGAACTCACGTTTTCTGATGCCTTTGATGCGGTGATGTGCATGGATGCTATGGAGATGGTCTTTCCAGAAGATTGGCCGGTGGTTCTCGGCAAATTTGCGCAGGCGTTACATAAGAGCGCATATTTGTACTTTACGGTAGAGGTAGAAACTGAGGAAGAACTACAGGTCGCTTATGATGCGGGAAAGCGCCTGGGTTTACCGCTGATATATGGCGAATATGCCCATCACGGCGGCTACCACTACTACCCAACTGATGAGCAGGTGCGTAGCTGGCTCGCTGAAGCGCACTTCACCCTGCTTGAGATGACCGAAGGCGATGGCTATCGGCATTACCTGACCCTCTCCTCTTCATAGGAAAAGAGAACCCTCCCTCACCGTGCCGCGTTCACGCTCGTTGCCTCTTCGAGTCTAGGCGTCGCGCGCACAGGTTCGCGGGCGTACCATTCATGCTGGATTGCGCGCATCAACAGCGCGCAATCTAATTCCGCTGACCCTGATGGAAACCGTTGTTGATCGTCGAAGAAACTTGACTCCGCCTTTGTCACCTGGAGCGGCTCAACCTTCCAGTTCCGGCAGTGTAGCTCTAAGCTATCGAGATTGCCCGCCTTCCTGGCGTCCGAATATCCCAGAGAGCCGTGCTCAAAAAACGCCGAGGCTTCCTCTAGAGACGCAAAAATCGAGTCCTCAGGGAGATGTGAAGCGGTATGTGCGTCAACCGCTACCCGCGTCTCGCCATCGTCACTCACGAGTTGGATGTGGAAAGAGTCATCGCTTTCTCTAATCTCAAACTGCGCGTGATGGTGAACCCCTGGAAACAGTTTTCCGCCAACGAAAGTATTGAACTGTGATGCAGTGTCTCTCCTCGGAATATACACCCCTTCTCGATATTCACCGTCCTCTTCCCACTCAACCGCGACGCGGTGAGCCGCGTTCTCGGAGGAGAAACCGAGCAGCGCTGGCAGCGAGCGTGGCCTGAGCTGTTTGAGGCGGATCAAACAGATGCCGGCTATACCCATGCCATGAATGCGCTTTGGTCGAAATGGGTCTGGCAAGAGTTTCTCCAGGTAGCCGGGATCAACGCGGTAATTCACGAGGATGCGCCGATCAATGGTGCCTGCCATAGTGGGAATATGCATATTTTTCCTCGCCTTCAGAAACAAGAAGAGCCTTCCATCCCGAAAATAACTTTTGAACCTTTCGATTAGATTATAGCTGTTAGATGGATGATAAAACCACTATCGGCCTTCGTAGGCAGTGTCATTATACTTTTAATGCCGGCTTTTGTTCCCAATCGGATCGCCCGGCTCCCTACTCGACATAGTGTGCCAGCTTCTCTAGAGTCGACCGTGTGCCAGCCTCATTGTCTTCGGGTCGAATGCCCGGCGGAATATTCTTGAATAAGATAGATACGGTTGTTCCATCGTCTTCGGCCTCAAATGTGACCTCCATAATCATCTCTCCTGAGAAGGCCGGATCGACCGAATCAAAGATGATTGCTTCGACGATTCTTCTGGGTGGCGTTAGTTCCACAAACCGCGCAGTATATCTATCTTCCCTTGCTTTCGTCTTGCCGCGGAAGGTTTTTTCGGATGAAGGGTAATATACCGACATCTGATACCCTCCACCAACTCTGTCGTCGAAACGATGGACTTTGCCGGTCATGTCTCCAGGTGCAAGCCAGACAGCCAGGGCTGCAGGATCGGTAAAGGCTCGATAGAGAGCTTCAGGCGTCGCCTTGATACATTTCGAGTTTCGCGTGCTGGCATGTGAGTGCGCATCTGTCATGGGCGTATCCTTTCGCAATCTCGTCGGAAATGGTCCTCCTCATCATACGGGCGTTGACATCAGGTGTCAACCTGAAGTGGGGATCCAATCTGACCCACTACCCGACTTTGCAACAGCTCTGGAACGCCAGTTCACTATGTTTGTTATTTCATGCTTCCGAGTAGTATAATGGCGGTGATACTACCCTGCATTATGGCTTTCGGAGGACGACATTATATGGCTGAGCAGCGACAGGAATTTCCCATAGAGAAGCAGTTGCGCGCGGATATCCAGGACGCCCAGCGCGCCCGCGACCAGGTCCGACTCGATACGCTGCGGATGGCGCTGGGGTCTATGCATAACCTGGAGGTTGCGCGCACCGATCCCAAGCACGAGGAATACGGGCAGCCGCTCACTGAGAGCGACTGCATACGCGTGCTTGAGCGCGAGGTGAAGATGCGCGACCAGGCCATTCCCGCGTATCAGAAGGCCGGCCGCACCGACCTGGTTGAGAAAGAGCAGCGCGAGAAAGGTATCATCCAGAGCTATCTACAGGCCTCGCAGATGAGCGATGATGAGCTGCGCGCCGTAGTCGCGCGCCTGGTGGCGGAACATGGGAATGAGTTTAAGCGCGTCATGCCGCTGGCCGCCAAAGAGACCAAAGGCAAAGCCGATGGGGCGCGTGTGCAGCGTGTGGTACGCGAGATGATCCAATAACAGCGAGCAATTCATTGAGCCTGCATCTCCCGCTTTGTGGCCAATGAATTGCTTCCTCCTAATATTCAACTTTACTTGTCAGTTTCCTCACCTTTCAGAACCGGTGTTACCCGTTTTTCACCTATGATATGTCTTTGTGTTGTACCGATCTGCGTAGGGGCGATGGCTTGCCTCGCCTGCCTCGGCCCACGGGCGAGGCAGGCCATCGCCCCTACGCTTGACATACTATGAGACTGGCTCGTACCATATGCAATAGAAAGCTTGTTCGGTTAGAGATCGTGACATTGGGAAGGTTCATAGAGAGCACGATGAGAATCTACAACACCCTGACGCGGCGCGTTGAAGAGATTGTGCCGCTGGAGGCGCGCACCGTAAAGATGTACTCCTGTGGTCCCACCGTCTATCGCTATATCCACATTGGCAACTTGCGCACCTTCACCATGGCCGATTGGCTACGCCGCGCCTTCGAGTATCGCGGCTTTGAGGTGCTACATGTCAAGAACATTACCGATGTTGGACATATGCGCCAGGAGATGGTTGATCGCGGCGAGGACAAGATCCTGGCCCAGGCGCGTCAAGAGCGGAAAACCTCGGCGCAGATCGCAGAGTTCTATACAGAAGCCTTCCACCGGGATGAGTCCAGGCTCAACATCTTGTCCGCGCACATCTTTCCCCGCGCCACGCAGCATATTCCTGAGATGATCGCCATCATCGAGGGGCTGCTGGCAAAGGACATCGCCTATGAAGTGGACGGTTATGTATACTATGACGTGAAGCGCTTTCCTGGCTACGGCAAGCTGTCTGGCAACCTGCTTGAGAATATGCTGGCGGGCGTGCGCGAGGGCAGCACAGTGGACCGGCACAACGCCGAAGATTTTCCCCTGTGGAAACCGGCCGAGCCGGGGCGTGAAATGGCCTGGGATAGCCCCTGGGGACGCGGTTTTCCCGGCTGGCATATCGAGTGCAGTGCCATGTCCATGAAGTACCTTGGCGAGCGTTTCGACCTGCATACGGGGGGCGTAGACAATATATTCCCGCATCACGAGGACGAGATTGCGCAGAGCGAAGGATTTTTAGGCCACGAGTTTGTGAATTACTGGGTCCATGCCCAGCACCTGCTGGCGGATGGACAGAAGATGGCGAAGTCCACCGGCAACGCCTATACCTGTGCCGAGATTGAGGCGCGCGGCTTCGATCCGCTGGCGCTGCGCTATTTCTATACCACCGCCCTCTATCGCAGCCGCCTGAATTTTACCTTCCGCGCGCTCCAGGCAGCCCAGACGGCTCTGGAACGGTTGCGCGAGCGCGCCTACCGCTTGTTCATGCAGTCCGATCAAGATCATGCCCTCTCGTCCCCGCCGGGTGAGTCAGACCGCTGGCGAGACGCGTTCCTGGCGGAGGTTGAGAACGACCTGAATATGCCGCGCGCGATGGCGATCGTCTGGCAGATGCTGCGCTCGCACGATGCTGACCCGGCCACCCAGGTCTCTCTGCTGCTTGATTTCGACCGTATCCTGGGCTTCGATCTCAAGAACTACCTGCTCAGCGATCGACCGCGCCAGCAGGCCGAGCCGGGATTCTACCTGTCTACGTTGCCAGCAGAAGTTGCCGGCCAGGTACGTGAGCGTGAGGGCCTGCGCCAGCAGACGCACTATCCGCAGGCGGACGAGGTGCGCCAGCACCTGAATGCTGCTGGCTATGCCGTCAGAGATACGCAACGCGGTACCCTGGTGCTGCCCCGTCGCCAGGAGGAGGAGTTCAGGGTTATCTCCAGTTCCAGAGATGCCCCCGACCATACCCAGGTTTCCGATCTCTATGAGTTTTCGGTGAACCTGCTGGCACACAATAGCCGGGCCGACTTGCAGCGCTGTATCGAGAGCGTCTGCCGTTATAGCGCTGACCGGCGTATCGAACTGGTCATCATCGATAATGGTTCCACCGATGATACTCTGGGCTACCTCCAGCAGCTTGCGCGCCAGGATGACTTGCGAGGTACTCAGCAACAAAAAATCGAGCTGCATGTGCTCTTCGCGGACCATAATATGGGCTTTGCCGCTGGCCGCAATGCCACCATGCGCGCCAGCCAGGGACACTATGTCGTGCTGGTGGATACATCCATCGAGCTGCAAGACGACATCTGGCAGCCGCTGGAGCAGGCTCTGGCAGATCCCGATATCGGGCTGGTGGGGCCATATGGCCTGGTAACTGATGACC
>JALYVR010000400.1:0-1459 GCA_030853145.1 Chloroflexota bacterium
GCCCTGTTCCAAGGCCGACAGATGATTTTGTATCAACGAATGGGCAAGCCGTCGCCCCTACGGAGACCTGCTCGCTTCCTGCTCTCTCTGTCTTCCGTGTACGCCTATGGGGCTTGCACGCCCTACGGATTCGTCCACTGTCTGCTCGTTCAGAGCGTAAAATAACGCCTGATCGCTACGAGTCTGTTTCGACTGGCACGAGCGATGTCTGGGTGAGCGCATCTTCAAAGGCCAGCATCGTGGCCCGCGCATACGCGCGTGCGTGAGAATCAACAGGGTGAAAGGCTCCATCGACTACCGTTACCTTGATGTGCGTCAGCCAACCATCTTCAGCGCGTTCCTGTTGAGCGGCTTGCCGAATCCCTTGCACGACTCCTGGCAGGAACTCCCAGGGAATCTGCTCCTCCGTCACTTGCCAGACAAGCAGAAATGGTGTTGGCCCTGTATAAGGCTCAAGACGAAGGATGATGATCCCGAAGCTGTCAGCGGATGAGCTTTGACGGACGTAGCGACCCTTTCCTGTGGCAGGCGCGCTAATCGTGTACCTGTTTGGTTGCTTGCTCACTGGCAGATCCAGGGGAATTGTCTGCATAAGCTGGTCCTTTCTTTGCGCCTTCGCTCCCGCCAAAAAGTGTAACATGAAGAAACTTCTTCGTCTAGACAGAGACTCCATACTGTGCTAGATTGTTGAGAAGAGAGGCAGAGAAGTGAGCGCATAAGCGCTGGTTCCTGGTTTGTGTAGATCTCAGGTCCAGACTGAAGGAGTTACATGGCAGCAACAGATGAGAATTTTGAGGCCGTCCCCCAGATGTTCTATCAGGCAGTTCAGCAAGTCATGCATGCAAACGTTGCCCCTATGCTTGCTCTCTGGTCCGAGCAAAATGATGTGACCTATTGTGACCCCAATGGACAGCCTCATCAAGGACGCGCTGGCCTGGTGGCCTATTGGGAACGAGCAGTTCAGCTCAACAGTGAGGCGCCAGGCAGTGTCGAAGTGCAGGCAGAACTAATCATGATGCAGAGAAGCACGAGCATGATCTGTACCTTCATGGCGGAACAGATCCAGATAAGGCAGGATGATCAGCTTCTCCGGCTGAGGGCCATGGCGACGAATATCTACCGCTATGAAGGGCAACACTGGCGGATGATTCATCGTCATTCCGGCTCTCCATCTGAAGAGAAGTAAGGCTCGATATACGCTATTGCGGTTTTTTCGTGTAGGGGCGCAGGCGAGCGGCGCCCCTACACGAAATCCAGGCCAGGCGCAGGCCTTGTCGGCCCATTTCTCCTGGCCGACAACGACATTGACGCCGCCTTGCACGCGCTGCATCGTCAGGGTAAGCGCCCTTTGCATACCGAGAAGGGCGGAAAAATCGCCGCCCTTCTTCATCTGTATGGTTGTCTGATCAGGATTGCCAAAATGCTGCACCTGGTAGCCTTGCATGATAAACATACGCTC
>JALYVR010000400.1:1469-5264 GCA_030853145.1 Chloroflexota bacterium
GCTCTAGATCGACAGCGAGACGACCAAGGTCGATTCTGGGCCTGCTTTCGAGAAAACGACGATGGACACCAATTGAAGCAGAATCATCCAAGATGAAGAGATGTAGGGGCATCCCTTGCGGGTGCCCTGATCCAACACGACATATGATGCAGTATCAACTCCATTGCACGGGTGAGATGGCCCCCACCCGCGTAGGGATCCGGCTTGCCGCATTCGTGCGCCGGCCTCGCGTGCGCGGCCAGGCAGGAGGCCTCCCAGGCCCAAGGGCCTGCCCCACGGATGCGGCAAGCCGGATCCCTACGCGACAGAGGGGTCGCCTCACCCGTGCCATGAAGTTTGACAGTGTACTACACGAAAGCAGGTGATCCTCCTCGTGTTTGCCACATACCTCTCATGGCGCCTCATGGTTCGTCCTCTATCTCTTCCTCCTCATCCCCTTCGCCCTCAAATCCTTTGTTCTCACCCCCTTCGTCCCCAAACCCTTCCTCCTCTCCTTCCCGCCGGGGAGGGATAAATGCCTCGCCCTCGTACTCGTCTACTGGGAGCGGGATCTTGTTGGCCTCCTCGTACAGTCCCCGGCCCTCCTGGCGGAGGACCTGCACTTCCTGAGGGGTAAACACCTGACGGGCACGCCCACTTAGATTATCAAGGACACAAGGCCAGAGTTGGGCGAATAGAGTCACGAAGTCCATGGCAAGCTGTTCACTCCCCTCGTTCCGGCTAATGTAGATCAAGAAGCTGGTCTGTGGGGGACCGCCCAACTTGCTCTCAAGGAGGGCATCAAATTCTGGGTCAGGGTAGTGTTCTTCATCACTATCAAGCTCAAACAAGACATAGGCCTCTCCTCGGCCCAGTCGGTAATCTAGATGTGGAGATTGACCCAGGCGCTCGACACTGTTCTGAAGCAGAAAGGCGACCAATTCGTCGTGCGGGATGGCGATGCTCGAATACAGTTCCACTGGTTCCATTGCTTTATAACCTCCGTAGATAGTCGAATAGATCTTTCAGCTTCCTTATGATAGGGATGTCAGGCATGCCAGGCATGGTAAAACTTCCTCCGGTAGAGGGGGAGTAGTTAGGAGCATAGAGGATTACCTGTTTGCCCTTCGGGTTGATGAGAGGGTCGGTCTGCTCCTTGATCACTTGTTGGCGTTTCCCCTGGTCTGTGGTTGTGACCTCGATAATCGCGGTAGAGGTTTCTACATCAATTTCTCCTATTTCTACCCCGTTTGCATCATAAACCTTTCGCTGAAAAGAAACCACATCCGCGATAAGCGCTCTGGCTACTATCCCCTCCTGTTGCTTCTCCTTGTCAGGTGAATTGACTGCGGTGGCGACCTTCACGACGAGCGCGCGTATCTGCTGCACCGTGAGGCCCTGTTTGTCTGTGCCATGCTGATCTGCCTGGGCGGTCTTGATACGGGTAATAACAGCCTGTATCTGAGCGTGCGTAAAGCCCGCTTTGAGTATAGCTCGGATCTCATCCAGGCTGAAGCCGGCCAGCAGGAGGGCTTTGATATCGTCGGGTGAGACATTCGGAAACTCTTCTGTAAGGGTCTTCAGGTCTTGCTGTTGACTCGCCGTCAAACCGAAAGCCACCGGGGGCGCAGGCGTCTTCGGCTTATTGGGCAGCTTGGGGCGTGGGCGACCGGCGATGTCGTTCATGAGGTTCTGCCAGGTGAACCAGATGAAGGCGAGCAGGCCAATCAGTTGGACGATGATCAGCACGATGGCAAGCACTTCCATCAGTGACAGGCCGGCGGCGACAACGTCTTCGGGGACATCGACGCCCCCCTGCAACGCCGAGGTGACGTCCACGACTTCGGTGACTTCCAGCAACGGCCCGGTATCCGTGACCTCGCCGGCGGCTGTCTCTACCGCGCCCCCAACGCCAGTCACGGCGGTCACACAGGCACCTCCGGCCTCAGCCACTGGCCCGGCCAGTGCGCCCGTGGTTCCTGAAAGCGCGAATTCTGAGAGGGTATAGTCGTCCATCAAGCCGGTTACGGCATTCGCGCCATCACCGACAAAGGCATCGGTGCCCGCGGGATTGGTCAGGTCATCCACGATACTCTGAAACTTGGTGACCGAGGTCTGGTGATTGGTGGCCAGTTCCTCGGTCGCGCTGCGAAAATCTTTGAGGGGGCCAGTGATCGGCGCGACCCACTGCTCCAGGATGTCTAGCGCGCTCATCTTCTAGTTTCCTCCTGTCGCCGTGTTGAAGGCCTGTGCCATATCGGCGTCCGTGACTCCAGCGGCATCCGCGCCCTGCGCCAGCGAGGTGGCGTAGTCGATCTGCCATTGGTAGGAATCGCGCAGGCGCTTGTCATATCCTGAGAGGACCGCACGCACCGGTCCCTGCATGAAGCCCGGAAAACTGTCGATATAGCCCTGAACCTTCCTCCAGGCGGCCTCATGCTGCGCCAGAGACGAATTTGCATTCGAGACAATATCCCCCGCAGCCTTGCGCATGCGCTCGACCGGGAACGTCTTGAGATCGCTGCCACCGCTCGAACTACCGTCGGGTCCAACTCTCATCTGTCATTCCTCCTGGGATGAGCTAGCTCTATTATGTTGACTAAACTGTGCATTTCTATTCATTGGCTAGCATTTGGCTTTTATGCGCCACAATATATAATTATATCTATATATGCCATAAAATCAAGTGTGTTTGCATGGTAGTAGGAGCCATGTCGCCCGCTAGCAGGGCGATCGCTAGCGGCTGACAGGGCACTCCCTTGCGGGTGCCCTTACATGTCTGACCCAGCGATCAGCGCTCTCATACGAATCATGAGACCAGCAATGGAACCTGCCACAGGCACTGGTCCCCATCGTCGTGCCAGTTTCGCCCGGTCAGAAATGTGGGGGCGATCCCTTGCGGTCGCCCCCACGGGATGTGCAACGAGTTGGAAACCACGTGAAAGAAAGAATGTACGAATGAGCATACCGTCGTTTGTGAGATTCCTGAATGACTGTCTTTCAGAGAACGCATCAGTGGCTTTTCCATCTTCTTTGTGCCTCTTCTGTCTGAGATGATTCTGTTTCCCCTTCCCGCAATGGCACCTCCCCTTGACATAGAGAACGCCAATAATGAGCAAGTTCCTCCGGTGAAACCACCCCCTCGTTCTCCAGCCACCAGGTGATCAGTGCCAGGCGGGCTCCGGCATAGAATTGGGCGATGACAGGCAGGGGGATGGTAAAACGGCGTCCATGGGTCTGAGCATTGGCCAGCCTCACCTCGATATCCTCTGCCGTCTGGCGTCGTAACAGTGTGGAGAGCCATTGATCCTCTTTGTCCACCAGCAGATGCCTGTAGTAATGGCGATCTGAGGAGATCTCTTCGAGAAACTGCGCGATCTCCTGTTCCCGTTCCTCTGCACTCCCGACCCGACGCCGTTTTCGTTGAGCGGTTTCTTGATCGTATTTGAGGCCATAGGACAACAACTCATATTTCCTCTCAAAATGCTTATAAAAGGTCGTTCGATTGATCGTGGCCTCTTCACAGATGTCCGTGACACTGATCTGCTCGAAGGAACGTTCCTCTAAGAGCGTGCGAAGAGCTTCCCAAAGACATTTCTGGGTTCGTTTGACGCGTGGATCTTCCGCATTGGGGGATGAGTTTCTCAACATTGTTGGCTCCTCTGTTGCTTAATCAACAGTCTGAACGCAATTGTGACTTGACGGTCCGGCTCAGGGTTTTTACACTTGAAAAGAGACACCTGTATGACTAGTATAGCATGTGTTTCCTTACGAGCGTTCGCTGCTTCCCGTCGAGAGAAAGGGTCTATTTTGACA
>JALYVR010000401.1 GCA_030853145.1 Chloroflexota bacterium
AGCCCGACATATGGTCCATTTTCCCTTCTTCAGGCTGTTCGATAGTGATTTTGTCTCAACGAATGGCTTGTAAACCGCGCCCCTACTTTTCTGGCACACGTCATATGTCGGGTGAGACGGTCTATTCCGCGTAGAGACCCGGCTTGCCGCGTCCGTGCAAGCCGGGTCTCTACACGAGATCGTAGAATCGCCCTGATGCCAGTTACATGAGGTTTGATGGAACACTACGTCCTCGCACTCCTAGTCTTCACTGCGCCTATATCTACTGTGAGCCAGATCATAGCGTTCTCCCCAGGCTGTGCTACAATGTTCATTATGCAGAGGTCAGCCGCGTAGCCGGCCGCTTGCATACCCGTAGGTGGGAATATACTATCTCTCCACACCCAGGATAGCAAGCAGTTGGCTACCAGATTATCATTGTTCACAGCAAAGGAGAGCGAGCGATGGCACAGGGAGCGTCCCTTTTCTGCCCCCGGTGTGGCGCGCCGGCGCAGGCTGGACAGCGCGCATGCCCCAGGTGCGGGCTGAGGGTCGAAGATATAGGGGCCGGGGGTGGCTATCTACAAGCTCCACAGGATTACCAGCATCCCGCGCAGCAGGCAGTGGAGCAGTTCGCCCCGCCGACCGCGCAGCCCAACTATGAGCCGCCCATTGCGCCTCCGGTCACGCCAGGCAAACAAAGGCGGGGCTTCAACAAAATCGGCTGCGTGAGTGTCCTGCTGCTGCTGCTCATTCTTCTGGGAGTGGTAGCCTACTTTGGGGCCAGTAAGCTGGGCATTCACGTGCCAGGTCCGGGCGGGGCAGCAACGCAGGCCGCGATCACCAGCGTACCACTCAACGCGACGGTGACCTACGCCAGCGTTGATCTCACGCTCCTCAACGCTCAGCAGTCGCAAAACTTTGTCGATGATCCCAACACACGCACAGATGGCATGCTGCGCCTGAACCTGCAAGAGCATAACGCCAGCAGTAACACCGTCACGTATAGCTACTATGATAGCGCGCACCTGATCCTACCCGATAAGAGCAGCGTGGCGCCGATCTATGTCAAGGCAAAGCCAGGAATTGCGTCAGGATCAACCCAGACTAGCCTGCTCGATTTTGCGGTTCCTGGGACAGCTAAGGTCAACCAGCTCATTCTGCGACTGGGGACGGATCAAGAGGCGCAGATCGCTATTCCTCTGACAGGCAGCGCCGACCTGGCGCCATATCGCCCCAGGACGGTCCAACCCGCTACAGCGCTCCAATACTTTGGGCTCGATTGGACGCTCTCAAGCGCCGCAACCCAGTTGAGCGCCGATGGTCAACAGGCTCCCAAAGGCATGCGCTATATCGTCGTGACCTTGAAAGTAAACAACACCCTGTTACAAACGGCGATCACCGGTTCACCCTACGACTATATCCGCCTGAAATCCGGCAGCGTCACGGCCACGCCGCAGTCCGCGACCCTGCCAGTCTCGTTTGCGGCCGGAGCCAGCGGGGAAACGGGGACCGTAAGCTTTCTCATGCCCCAATCGAGCACGAGTTTCACATTGATGCTTATAGCACAAAAACACAGTGGCAGCGACCCGGCAACGGCGAATTTTCAAATAGTGTAATACCCATGGCTATGGTGAGCTATGCCACAGCCGCTCAGTGGCCTTTATAATAGACTTTCACTCAACCAATGGTTACAATGAAAGCGGTTACAGTTTTTTATCACAAAACTATTGAAGGAGAGAGAGTATGACCCAGAATTCTCCCCGACCCTGCCCCCGCTGTGGCATACCGGTCACGCCGGGACAGCGTTTCTGCTCAAATTGTGGTGCAACGATAGATATCAGCGCTGCCGACCCCACGGCTCACGCGGAAATCTCTGGGCAGGGAGCGCAGATTCACGATATGTCAACTGAGAGCGTGCCGCCCCCTATTGATTATGGGCATGGGGTACCGGTTCACGACATGTCAACAATCTCCTCGACGGCGCCGCCACCACCCCAAACGTATGGCCAGCAACAACCTACGCCTCCTTACCAACAATACACACCGCCGGCACAGAACATGCAGCAAGGGTTCCAGCAACCACCCCCGTTCACTCAGCCACAAAAAGATTCGTCTAAAAGCGTCTTAGGCCAGATTGGCTGCGGCGTAGGCATCGTGATTTTGTTGATTGTACTGGTATGTGGCGCCGGTTCCTTTGTGCTGTATAGGGTCGTCACCAGCAACAATACCACCTTGCCTGGCACCACTACGAGCCAGAATGGCAACTCTCCCAGCAACGCAAACGTGACCCCTACCCCTGCCCCTGTGATAACAACCCCAATTGGCTCAACTATCACCTATAAGAGCGTGGATATCACCATCATCTCGGTTCAACAGTCAACAAGCTTCGTTGATGATACGGATACATCTAACTCACCGTATGTCGTGCGGCTCCAGTTAAAGGAACATAACACCTCCGCAGCTAATGTCTTCATGGGTTACAGCCAGGCAGCGCGTCTGCTCTTACCTGATGGCACCACAGTAACGCCTGCCAATACCTCTAGCGACCTGAATAGCGTACCCCAGGCGACAGACCATACTGGCTGGCTCGATTTCCCGCTAGCCACAAATGTCAAACCAGAACAACTCAGCTTGCAAATAGGGACAAATACCGAGGCAAAGATCAAAGTGCCTTTGACGGCGGGGGCCGACCTGACCCAGTATAAAACAAAAATGGCGAGCCCGAACAAAAACATACAATACGCGGGTCTGACGTGGACAATAACCTCTGCGATAATAGCCATGAGCAACGCCGGGACACAGGCCGACGCTGGCAAGCGTTTTGTGACGCTGACATTGAAAGTCGATAATGCCACGTCTCAGAAATTTGACGGCTATGATGGTAACTATATGCGTCTACAGGCTGGAGGAACTACAGCGTCGCCGGACGGATCGTCAAACTTTCCTAGCGCTTTTGCCGCACAGTCAACAGGCACAACTGGTACGGTGGTTTTCATTATGCCAGATAACACTTCCTCGTTCACCCTGATCCTGCTGGCACAGCCGAATAACACCCCGCCAATTAGTCAGGCGTCGACGACATTCCAGATCCCCTAGCAGGAAGCTATGGCGTAGCAAGAGCAGGAGAGGGCAAAGGTTTCGCCTTTGCCCGTTCCTGCTCTGACCCACTTCATATGTCGGGTTGGAACATGGCCTATGTCGGGTTGGAACATGGCCTATGTCGGGTTGGAACATGGCGCCCGCGAGGGACGCCACTACACATAGGTCCTCATATGATTCCGAAAACTCGTTCATGACACACGTTGATGACGCGGACGCTATTCCAGCAGAAAACTGCCCATCAGTTCGCGACGCAGGGCCGCCTTCTTCTGCTCATCCAGCGCTTCAGATGACGCGGCAGCATCGCCTGGCGCAGGGGTGTTGCCAGTGGAAGGCAGGGAGGTGACTGGACTGGTTGCGGCCGCCGCAAACTCGTCAAAGAGCAACTCTTCTAGAAATGCGGGGGAGAGCGATGGCGCTTCCGCATTCTCTAGAAAGCTGTCGACAGGGCTGGGAATAGGCGTCTCGGGATCGGGCAGGATCGCAGAAAATGGCGGGGTCGCTTTCGCGGTCCCTTGTTGTGTAGCCAGAGATTGATATTCCGGCGCCGGCGTGCGCTCAATGGAGGCAACGACCGGGCCTCCAGACAGAGCGAACGTTTTGTGCTGGATGTCAAGGGCTATCCCACGTCCCCTGCGTATATCCGCGAGCTGGCGACGTAACTCTTGATTCTCGGCTTCCAGATTTTTCAAGCGATGCTGTTGATTGAGCACCTCTTGCATGAGTTGCTCAAAGCTACTATCACCAATTTGCATAAGAAGATTTCTCCTCCAGAGTATGCTTCAACTCTCCACGTACCACACCCGCAGCAATGGGTACCTTCCTGATAATACATACCTATCTAAAGAAAAACGCCATTATTGTCCATCCTGGGGGATAGACATATCACTGTGTATGGACGTACCAATAAGTTTGAAGTAACAACAACCAGGGTGCTATTTCTTGTATAGAACTACAAACAATGTGCATTGGAGTTCGATATACCGCTTACGCTCTTTGTGGGAATGTGCAGAGACACAGCCTCGCACATCTCCGCGAGCTAATTCCAGGGCCAAGCCACAAGCTTCTTGCGAGTGTGCTGACTATTGTGCTACAGTATTACGCAGGCTTTGCCTTACGTAACAGGTGAGGACTGGCTTCGATCCACCAGACATACTTCATCAAAATAGGGCCGGGCGCCATACTAGAGAGAGATGCTGGTATATCACTTTCCTTTTGTAAAGGACGCATATGACGCAGGAATCCGTAGCGCAGGAAACAGCACAACAAGGACAGGGCGATGAACACAGCCACGGAGGAAACCTACTAGGGCCACTCCTCTGCTGGGCGGTCGTCTTCGCGGACATTGGCACCTCGGTCTACTATACCCCTGGTATTCTCTATGGAACAGTGGGGAAGCTGGCCGGTTTTTTTGTCTTCCTGACGATGGCTGTCTTTGTCTTGCTCACGCTCAAGTATGCAGAGGTAACCCACAGGTTTCCCCAGGGCGGGGGTGTGGTCACGGTGGCGGCCCAGGCGATC
This sequence comes from Chloroflexota bacterium, assembly GCA_030853145.1. Lineage (GTDB taxonomy): Bacteria > Chloroflexota > Ktedonobacteria > Ktedonobacterales > Ktedonobacteraceae > JALYTT01. The sequence goes on from JALYVR010000401.1 coordinate 4,603, forward strand.
AATCGTTGGGTTGGCGCCCTGGGTGGCATGTTTATCTTAGTTGATTACTTTCTCACGGCTGCTATCAGTTGCTTCTCCGGCCTGTTATATTTCAGCGTTGTATTCCACGGCCTGGAACCGCTAGCTCTATGGCTCACGGTAGGCGTGCTGGTACTTCTGGGCGTTCTCAACTGGGTGGGCATCAGCGAAAGCGCCAAAGTCAGCTTTGTAGGGGCTGTGGTGGCATTTATAAGTGATATCGCCATCCTCTTCACTGTTTTCACGCACATGTCCTTCAGCCAATTCTTAGCCCTCTTCCCCGCGATGTTTAGCGGGCGAGCCCTGCCGCCTTCCTTTCTGCTGGCGGGCTTCGCCGGGTCGTTTCTGGCATTCTCAGGTCTGGAAAGTATCTCGCAGCTCTCTCCGGTGATGAAGACGCCACGCAAGAAGATCGCGGGTCTGGCCCTTTTGCTTGTGGTCTTAACTATCGGGCTAACAAGTCCCCTGCTGACGATGCTCTCCACCCTCCTGCAGCCCAACGAGGCTCATGATGCCATAAAAAATACGCAGCTCATCTCGCTCCTCGCGGGTCACTGGGGCAACGCATTCTTACAGACAGAGGTGGCCATCAGTGCCAGCGCGCTGCTGATATTTGCCAGTAACACGGCCATCATC
>JALYVR010000402.1 GCA_030853145.1 Chloroflexota bacterium
GGGAGATACCATCGCGCATGGCTACACGCCGGTCGAATTCGATACGCACTTCACGAGCATTCACCATAGACATCACGAGAGGTCCTCCTGAAAGAGAAGCATTTCCTGTCTGTATTCTATCTCTACGCACATTTTACCACGGCTAAAGAAAAACCCTGTACTTTGCTACCAAACCCTTGATCCAGTTGGCCTGCTTTTCGGAGGGTATAAAATCGTTCTTGCGCAGGCGCCTGGCCATATCACGGATGAAATCGCGCTCAGGGCTGCTGACACGCGAGGTGTCAAGGTCTCTGCTGTCGAAGAAGTCCTTGAGCTTCTGGATCTGCTGGCGCACGGCCTCTAGTTCTGGTGAAGCGGGGGCATTGCGGGCTTCTGGCGCGTTCGAAGCCTGCCACTTCTCATAGGCGGCGTGATCGTTATTCCACGCGCCCAGGGCCGCCAGTTCGTCGGCACGCTCATTATGCAGGTGGCCGGCATGCCCGCGCACCCAGCTAAACGTGGGGGGCTGTTTACGATAGCCGAGCAGTTTGCGGTACACCTGCCACAGGTCAAGGTTCGCTTTCATCTGATAGGTACCCATAGCTACCTTGATGGTATATTCGCTATCGCTGTAGATAGTAAGAGGGAGGGTTGGCGGAGCCAGGGAGAGCACAGCCAGCACGGCCGCAATCTCCGCCCGGTTATTCGTCGTCGTCTGCGTCCTGGGGATATGTCCATAACATTCCAGGCAGGCAGCCTCTTCACGAACAGTGCCATCCACAAAATCAGTGGCTGCCCACAATAATGCGGACCAGCCAGCCGGGCCGCCGGGATTTTTAATGCATGCGCCGTCCGTATACGCAATGATACCTGACTGCTCTAATGCTGGCAGAGAAGTACGAACGCTGCCAACTTGAATGGCATTGAGAACAGAACGCCATTCTAAAGATTCTGGAACTTCGCTCACCGCTTGCGACCTTTCAACGCATAGTACAGAGGAAACAAGACGTTACCTGCCGTAGTGTAGCATAGTCACGCGCCTTTCGATAGTCTTCTACATTGCATTTGCAGCACACGCTTCCCTCTTGATTTACTCCACAGAGCCGATAAGCAATGGGGAGATGATTCGCCGAGACGAAGAGAAGGAAGACATAGAACCAATGAAGAAAAACCATATACTCAGCCGCCTCACGTCATTGGGGTTGACCGCCATCCTCCTTGTGCTGACGGCCTTTTCGATCTGGGCAACCCTGACCACTCAGCAGGCCGCCAACCGTACGGCTCTTTCAGAATACTTCAATGACCAGTACCAGCAGGCCCGTCTGGCCCTTGACACAGAGAATGTACTAGAGCACAAGTACCTCCTTGAACCAGCGCCTGAGTCCCTCGCGGCATATAATGCAGCAGCAAGCGGTCTTATCAATGCTCTCCACAACGTCTATAATCGCGGTGATGCTCATGATCGTATCTTTGTAGAGAAGGTGCTTGCGACACACCAACTTTCTTTGATGGACACGCACCTGATGTTTGCGGCCGTCGACAATGGCGATGTAGCCCTTGCCCTGGATATTGATTATAATAAAATTGATCCTATCTTTAGCACTATGCAGCAAATTGTCAATACGGAGGCAAACAGATATCACGCTGAGGCGAGCCAGCGCCTGAGTGCCTTGAGCGCAACAGAACACCTGGTTTTTATCTTCACTCTCATCGTGTTTCCCATTGGTCTGTTCCTCCTGGGAGGCTTGCTGCTTGTAGTACGCACCTATCAACGCAGGATTGATGAGGGGACCGGCGCCGAAATGGCCCGACTCGCACGAACCGCCTTGACTGACAACCTGACCGGTCTGGGCAACCACCGCGCCTACCAGGACGACTTACGGCGCGAGATGGCTTCCGCCTGCGAGCAGGGAGAAACCCTGGTACTGGCGATCATTGATATTGACGAGCTAAAGATGATTAACGATACGTCTGGACATCTGCAAGGGGACCTCGTGCTGACAACCTTCGCAAGCATTCTGCGGCATACACGTCACTCCGAGCGTATCTACCGACTGGGCGGTGATGAGTTCGCTATGATTCTGCCGCATATAACCCAGCCCGATGCTGTAACCGCCCTGGAACAGCTCCGCCACAATGCTGAGCGTGGCTTGTTTGGCGCAACCGTCAGCATCGGCGTTGCCATCAATATCGCGGATGCGAGCGACATCGAGGTCCTGCAAGAGCAGGCCCACCTGGCCGCGGCTGAAGCCAAACGGCGCAGCCACAACACCATTATCACCTTTGAAGATATCCGTGAGACTACGTCTCTCATCGCGCCGGCCAAAGTGCATGCGCTACACCGTTTGCTCAGCGAGGGGCATGTCAATGTGGCCTTCCAACCCATCTGGGACATCGAGCAAAATCGCATTCTATCCTTTGAGGCTCTCACACGACCGCCGGCAGACTATGGCTTCAGCGGACCGCAGGAGGTCTTTGATATCGCGGAGAAGATCGGACGAGCCCATGAACTGGACTACCTGTGCGTCCACGCCATTCTAGCACGCGCCAGTGAATTGCCGCCCGATTCCCTGCTCTTTCTCAATCTAACCCCTCAGACGTTGGATCATGATATGCTCACCGGCGCCATTCTCCTGGAGGCGGTGCTCTTTGCCGGCTTGACTCCTGATCGCGTCGTGATCGAAATTACGGAGCGCTCGGTGGTCCGACTTGAGGTGGTAGTCCGCGAGGCGCGGAAGCTGCGCGCGCTGGGGTTCCGCCTGGCCCTTGATGACACGGGAGCAGGCAATGCCGGCCTGGAGATGCTGGGCCAATTAGCAGTTGATTTCGTCAAAATTGATCGTGCCATCGTCGTCAAAGCGCTCACCGATGCTACCGCGCGCACGATCTTTACCGGGATTACGGATATGGCGCGACAGATGAACAGCTACGTGATCGCGGAAGGTATCGAGGATGTCGACATGCTCGATCTCGTGCAACGAGTGGGAGCCCATGCCGTACAGGGTTACCTGCTAGGGCGGCCCAATCAAGTTCTGCCGAGTACACAAGCGTTGGAAGCGCTCAGCCCGGCCGCGCACAGGACTTCCCTTGAACCTCTAGCCACTGCGCACTAGCGCGGGTTTCAGCCAAGCAATGGACTTCCCCTGTCTCCATGTGCGGCCCGTGCGATGCAGTGTAACGCGAGTGGTTTCTCCACCCGCGTTACACTGCATCGCATCTCGGTTCTAGCGCCGGTTCGCTTAAATCACAACGTGCTCCGGGTGGATGACGCCGCGCTTGCTCTTACTGCCATCGACGGCGATGGTGTCTCCCTCTTTCAATTCGTGAAAGGCATCGGGCGTGACGCGCTTCCCATCATGATCGAGCACGGTCGCATTCTCGTCAACAAGCACAGCGCACGGCCTGACCTCGCCGGTGGCCTGCTTCACCGTCGTACCCGCAATAATATGGTAGGTATGCTTCTTGACCTTGTTCGGGCTCATACCAACAACCGTCACTTTGCGCCCATGGTCCAACAGCGCATTGATCTTGTCAAGCAGCTCGCCATGGACTGCCTCGCCATGCTTGTTATTACGCTCCTCGGTATGCTCCTCCATATGCTGTTCAGTCTGGCCTGCGTCGAGATTCTGCGCGATTGGCTGACCCTCATCCTTTTGCTCATCTTTTTCGAAGAGCGTATTGTCATAGGAACGCGGGATAGCGGCCCGCAAAGCACGCGGCATGGAGTCGAAGCGGTAGTTGACCATGATCTTGTCGGCATTCTCCGCCTGTTCGAGCGCTTTACGGTCAGATTTGCTCAGGTAGTCTTTGAGCTTGCCTGTGGAGCCATCCAGTTGTAGATCAATGGATGCTGGTACGCTAATGTGCAAGTGGGCGCCACGGAAGTACTCAGCAGTCGTATTATCGGGCCTGCGGCGCAGCAAAAGCGATGTCACCTGTTGCATGGTGTTGATGGGATTGCCGGCCGTAATGACGCAGACATCCAGAAGCCCATCATCGATATACGCGTCAGGCGTCATCTCCACCAGGTCCCCGTACTTTCGCGTATTCCCGACGACAACCTGCAAGGCCTCGCCTTTCCAGAGCACACTCTCCTCGCCGCCGGCGCCCGTTGAGCGCACTTCGGCTGGGAAGGGATGTTGCTCAGGCAGCTTTTGCGCCGCTGCGACCCCAACCGCCAGGGGACCTATGCGATACTTCAGCGGCTTGGAGACACTGTTCATCACAGCGGCATCAATCCCCAGGCCCGCCATCAACAGGAAATGATGGGCCGCCTTGGAGGATGCCTGCACTTTCCTATTGGCTTTCTTGCTGGCTTTCTTGCTCTTTTTGTCCTGCTGGTCGTTCTGCTCTCCATCGACCGCATCAAGAAAGGTCAACCCTTCAATCTCGACATGACCAATATCGACTTTGCGCACTTCGCTGTCAACCAGGCTGAGCGCAGCCCTGACAGAATCGCTTGGCACGCCGGACTCACCAGCCCACACATTGGCGGTGCCGCCAGGCAAAACACCAAAGATGCTATGCTGCCCTTCGGCATTCATGATGCCATTGATAACCTGATTGAGCGTCCCATCGCCGCCATAGGCTATGATCATGTCATAGTCCTCCTCAGCCGCTTTGGTCGCCAAAGTCATGGCATGCCCGCCATACTCTTTCAAAGCCAGTTCTGTCTTCCAGCCAGCAGCCGAGAGCACCGCGAGGATATCGTTTATTTTCGCCAGGTTCTCGCCGGCTCTGGGGTTAATGATTAAACATGCTTTTTTAGATGCCATAATAATACTCCTCATGATCTATCGAGAGTCTCTTCATGTTGACTTACACGAGGACCAGAGCAGTTGCGTTTCAATTAAGTATTAGCGCTGCAGGGACGCAACAGCCTGCAATACGCCACCCACGATACTCCAGATGAGGATCAGCCAGGGCCAGGCGCCGCCATGCCGCTTACGCGCCTCGACGCTGCTCACAGCCCTGAACCAGCGCCCCGTGGCCGGGCGGCTCAGGCGCCAGGCGATCAAGGGCGAGAAAATCACCAGGATCACGCTTGTCACCACAGGCCAGTAATTGCCCACCTGGAGGCTGTGCCACAACGAGAAGAGCGTCGCCAAGCCCGCCAGGAAGCCCAGGGAGTTCGCCACTATCTGAACCGGGCGCGTCCAGCTCCAACCGCGACGCATGCCCTCGCCAAAGATACCCAGCAGGATGGCAAAAGGCCAGCTTACCAGGGCCAGAACCAACGGGCTCAAATTCGCGCCCTTGAGGGGAGAAACAG
>JALYVR010000403.1 GCA_030853145.1 Chloroflexota bacterium
GCGCCCCTACGAAGATATGATCGCCTTACAAGGAAGAACGCGTTTAGAGCAGATGCAGGGCCTGAGCGCGTGTCACGGCCTGGGTGCGATTGTGGACATAGAGCCTGGCGTAGATGCGCTTAGCGTAGGATTTGACCGTGTTTTCGGCGAGCACAAGTTGTTGAGCAATCTCGCGGTCGGAGAGGCCCTGCGCCATAAGCTGCACGATCTCACGTTCTCTCTGGCTGAGCGTGACTACCAGGTGCGGCTGTGGCTCTGGTAGACGCGAGGCATATTTTGCCACAGGGGACGCGGGTATGTGATGCCCTGAGGCGGCCAGCAGCGTGCGCACATACGCGGCTGAGGTGGGGAGCAAGGTTGCAAGCTGTTTCGTATGCAGAGCATCAAGGAGCTGTAAAAGGAGCGCGGTCAGAGATGGACCCATGTCGACAAAGATACGAACATAGCCTCCTGGCTCACCCAGAACCAGCGCCGCACCTATGGTTGTGATAGCCTGCCTGGTATCGTCTCGCGCGCACAGGGCCAGGGCATGCAGGGTGAGCAATTGAATGCGCGTATCGACAAGTGCTCTGCCTTCGGCTGCCAACAGGAGACGCTCCAGCAGCCGCAAAGCGTGCTGTACTTCGTCCGTGGCCAGGTAGACTTGCGCCAGGATGACAAGCTCGGAGAAACGTGGCGGCGTCAGTTGTTCATCCCCCAATGGTTCACATACTTGCGTCCAGCGCTGGGCCGCCGCCAGGTCTCCTTGAGCCAGGAACAATCTCACACGCCGTGCGATCAGCTCACGCCGCGTCGCCAGCACATTTCCAAAAGTGTCCTGCGGATATTTCTGCAGGATGCGCTCAGCCTCTGCGAGTGCGCCGAATGCGCGTGCGATCTCACCCTGCGCCCAGTATAAAGACGATAGCTCACGGAAGCTGTAGATCAGCCTGTCGGGGTCGCCTGTCTCCAGAGCTTGCTCATGCCCCAGCGCCAGGTGGCGTGCGGCACCTTCAAGATCGTTCCATTCAAGCAGGATACTACCCAGCCCGCTATAGGCAATCCCAGGGTGCCACTGTTTCAGCTTCTGCTCTGCCAGTTGGATGACTCGCTGATAGGAAGTGAAGGCCTGAGGGAGTTGCCCCTGCAAACGCTGCAAAAGCGCCATACTGCCCTGAGCGCTTAACGCACTATAGGTATCCTGCGTCGCCTGGCTGAGGGCTGCGAGCGCCTTAAGCGCACGATCTGCCGCGACCGTATCACCGTGGTTGAGGTAGATATTAAATAGCATGCGGGCGGCAAGGTAGCGCAGACTGGTGAGGTCTTCCGGCAGCAACGCCAGCGCCTGGTGGACGTATGCTGTAACGCGCGCCGTCTCTCCCCTGGCAAAAAGCACGGCGGCAAAGACCGCCGCGATTTTTCCGCGTATCGCCTGTGTACTGCTTGCGCTCTCTCCACTTGCTATAAGATAGGCCTGCGCATCGTGCAGGCGTGCCTCCGCGCGATCTAAGCAGTCAGGTGTAGGCTCTACCGAAGCAGAGATCCACAATGTCCAGGCATGCAGGACGCCGAGTTGCGGCCGGGTCCGCAGCAGGGTCGGGGGCAACTGCTCCAACCAGCGGCGCGGCGCGACGAAATCATTCATACCCCACAGCATAGACTCTGGCAACTGTTCGATCAACAGAGCCGCCCGCTCAAAGTCTTCAGCAGTTAGCGCATACTCGATGGCTTCTCTGAAAAAATCGTGGTCCGCATACCAGCGACTGGCCCTGGCGTGCAGCACAGGCCAGTGTTCCGGGTGCAGTCGCCGCAGGTACGTGCGCAGCGCCTCGGCGAAGAGGTGATGATAGCGATACCAGGCACGCTGTTCGTCGAGTGGTACCATGAACACATTGCTCTGCTCCAGGAACTCCAGCATATCCTGGCCGTCGCTCTGCTCTGTAAGTGCATTGCACAAAGAGCCTGTGAAGCGCTCCAGGATGCATGTGGACAACAGGAAGTTTTGCACATGCGCGGGCTGCTGCGCGAACACCTCCCCGATCAAATAATCAAAGAGGTGACGGTGGCTGCCGGTAAACGTCTCAACGAAGCGCGCGCGCTCCTGGTGCGCGCGCAAGGCCAGCGCCGCCAGTTGCACGCCGCCGATCCAGCCTTCAATGCGCGCGTCCAGGGCCGCAATGACTTCTTGCGTCAGGTCCAGGCCCAGCATCTCGTTGAGAAAGATGGCGATCTCGTCAGCAGTGAAACGCAGGTCGGGGGCATGGATCTCATAAAGTTGAGCGCGTGTGCGCAGGCGCGCCAGGGGCAAGGGCGGCTCCGCACGACCAGCGATTACCAGGTGCAGGCGCCGGGGCATGTGGTCGAGCAAAAAGATCAGCCCTTTATGGATGGACTGCGCCTCAATCAGGTGGTAGTCATCGAGCACGAGAACATGATCTCGTGGCAAGGTATTGAGCGTATTGATAAGCACGGCCAGCAACACATCTACTGACACAGACTGCGCGGAATCGAGCAGCGCCTCCGCGTCCTCGCCCACTCCCGGCTGGAGGGCCTCCAGGGCGGCGATGAAGTAGCGCCAGAAGGACATCGGGTCGTTGTCACTCTCATCCAGAGACAGCCAGGCGACGGGCACGCCAGCATCAGGCGCTGTCTTGTGCTCCACTTCACGGCGTATGGATGCCGCCCACTCGCTCAGCAAGGTCGTTTTGCCGAAGCCGGCGGGGGCTGAGATCAAGGTAAGCGGGTGCTGCGTTACCTGGCGCAGCCGCTCATGCAGACGCGAACGCAGGAGGACCTGCGCGCGCACCGGTGGAATACACAGTTTGGTAGCGATAAGCACGCGCTGGGAGCGACGCAAAGACTGTCTGGCTGGCTCAACCGGCACATCTCTGCCTCTCCCATAGGCCCGGCTTTCTTCAGCAAAAGCGTGGTCCGCCTGGGACATGAGCGCGCGCGTATCTCCAGTCAGGAGCGCGGCCACCTCGTGGAGCCGTGCAGGCGTAAGATCCTCCGTTTTGCCGACATAGACCCGCTGGCGGGCGCCTCCGTACATGCGATAGGCCCGCCAGTACCATCCGCCGCGCTGGTTGCCGGCCCGCTCTCTGCTCACCGTGAAGGACCCGCGCTCGTGCTCTACCACGAACGATGTTGCGTCCAGCAGCCAGCGCTCCCACGCGGCCGTCCCCAACTCAAGGGCCTGGGGGTTGCCCTGCTGCTGATAGATAAGTGTCGTGCCGCGAACGATGGGGAGTTTTCGTGCCATCTCGCTCCCTGCTCATCTTGCCGTTGGTATTGCACAGGATTGGATTATAGCACATGTTCGGGATGTTCGGGAGTATGGGTAGATGACTACCCAAGAATAGTTAGCTTCATTCTCTTTTCACGTCTTCCCAAAGCTCGCCTTTACCGTTCGCTGCCTCCTGGATGCTCTGGCGTAGCTCCGACATGAGTTCTTCATCGCCCAGGATTTCAAGTGTCTCAACAATTGACTCGTATAATTCCCATGGCAGAATCACTAACACCGGTTTGCTATGCCTGGTGACTCGAATGGCTTCCAGGCCAGTTCCATTCTTCAATTGGCGCTCAAACAGCTCTGGTAAATACATAAGTTGTTCTCTGGCTTCAGCTATCGATAGTGAGTTATCTTTGCGCTGCATATGACCACTCCTCGCTTCGCTACATATGTTTAAGCGTACACTGGAATGAATGGATTTACAAGCAATTTGCCAATGACTAGACACACAAGTACAAACATTTGACGCCGCCACACGAGGAGGTTTATCCTGTCAATGAACATATATATGAGGAGCAGCGATGAACAAGCGTAACGCGTCCAGAAAGCAAATCCGCCCGCCCAATATCCCAAAGCAAGCGACACTGGAGCAAGGTCTTCCTGAAGCAGCACTTCGCGAGCGGGCATACTATGAGCGGCTGCTGATCGCGCACGAGGACCTGAGTGAGCAGGAGGCTGAACGTGTCTCCTTCGATCAAATAGTGTTTCAGCAGGTCCATCTGAGCAAGACGCATTTCAAGAGGGTACAGGTGCTGGATAGCCGGTTTAGTGTGTGCGACCTCGCGAATGCTGAATGGGACGAGGCTAGCTTGCACCGGGTAGAGCTGCTTGGTTGCCATCTGACCGGGTGGCAATGCGGCGAGGCGAGCTTTGAGGATGTACTCTTTAAAGAATGCCGGGGCAGTTTCGCGCAGTTTGCGTTCGCGACGTTCAAGGCCGTGCGGTTTGAAGGGTGTGATTTGAGCAACGCCAGCTTTCAGGAGGCGAATCTTTCTGGCGTCACGTTTGTCAACTGCAACCTGCAAACCGTCGATTTCAGCGGAACGAACCTGGCTGGCGTCGATCTACGCGGTTCACAGATAGATGGAGCGCGCATGGGTCCTCGCGAACTCAAGGGCGCGATCATTGACCCAAATCAAGCTCTGGCCTTTGTCCGAGGCATGGGTATCACTGTTATGCCTGCTGAAGAGGTACAGCGGGAAAGCTAAAAAAGTATGCATAAGTAGACAGAAAAACCCATGCATATGAAACCGTTTCTCTACCCTGACTCGTATTACAAAAATAAGAAGGGAGAAACACGATGACCAATGCACCACGTATCCTGCTGGTTGACGATGATAGTGCTCTGCTGCAGGCGCTTCCGCATATGATGGCGCTGCGGATGCATGGCGTAGAAGTAGATCCATGCGACCGAGCGGAGAGGGCTCTTGAGCTTCTTCAGGAGCGGGATTACGATGCCATTGTGAGCGATATTAAGATGCCCGGCATGGATGGCATGGAACTGCTGGCAAAGATACAAGAGCTACGGCCAGAGATCCCCACCCTGCTCATTACCGGCCATGTCGAGCAGGCGCTGATCGTACGCGCGCTGCAAGGGGGCGCCTACGATTTCATCCAGAAACCCATCGATCGCGTGTATTTCGTGGCCGCGCTGCACCGCGCTATCCAGACGCGCCAGTTGCGGCGCCAGGTCCAGGAGCAGCAGGTGACTATCGAGCAATATGCACAAACGTGGGAGCGCGTCATGGAGACGGAGCCTCTTGAGGCTGTATCACAGGAACAGCTTCCTCCCATGGAGCATGGAGAGGTCACCCCACCCATCTTCCAGCCGCCAGAATGGCTTGTTTCATAGGGATGAGATACGCCCTCCCGCGCGGGAGGGCACAGGCCAGCAGCGCCAAATAGGCATACATGTATGCCAGTGCTGACAGAAAGCGGGCGGCGTGTCCGTAGGGCGTGGC
>JALYVR010000404.1 GCA_030853145.1 Chloroflexota bacterium
TCTGGAACTTCTTCAGTCACTACTCGACATAACAGGACAAACTAGACATGCCGCGCATTCATCTTGCCTGGCCGGGTCTGACAGCGTTCATACTCCGCGAACATAGCCGCGCTTTGCCCGCTGAGCCGCGCGCGCAGTTCCGCCTCATCCAGCCAGCGCGGGCGACCCTCAATACTACCGCGCAGCTTACCACCTACGACCTCGCCGTAATAGACGTGCGTCAGAGTACTCAGGCTGGTAAAACCAGCGCTGCTTTCTACGTGGAAGCCAACGACACCACGCACTTGCAGGCGTAAGCCGGTCTCTTCCTCACACTCGCGCACGGCAGTCGCGGCCGGCGTCTCGCGCCAGCGCATAAAACCACCGGGGAAGCTCCAGCCGCCCCGGCTATTCTCCACTATCAGAAAACGACCCTCATCCTCGACGATAGCACAGACGGTACCCAACGGCGGCATGTTTCCCGCAAGCAGGATATTGAGCGTATTAAAAAAAATACAAACCAGCGTTTTGAGCAGTTCATACAACACGTATAAGATTTTTTCAGACAGGAGCAAATCTCTCTATTCCCTTCTATCTCAGATGATCTATCTTTATCTCAATCCCGGTCCGCGTAAGGGCGATGGCTTCGGCCCCCCTGCCCGCCAACAATGCCTCGCCCGTGGTGGCCGAAGCCATCACCCCTACGGATTCACGCTTACAAACTGCTATTTATTACCACGCTGACTACTCACTCTACTCACGACCGGGCGGCGGACATGCATCTTCTTGCGAGACACAGCGGCCAGCAACTGCCGGTAGCGCTCGGCCATCATTTCCCAGCGAAAAGGCTGATAATCCTCGGCGGCATTCTGCACCATAAGCGCGCGCTTCTCCGGGTGCTGGTAGAGATCAATGATGGCCTCCGCGAAGCTCTCAACCTGCAACGGATCGCAGCGTACAAGCGACTCCGGACGGAACATCGAGCGGATGGCAGGCGTATCTGAAGCGATCATGGGGCGCTCCATCCAGGCAAACTCATAGGCCTTAGTCGGCAGCACCAGTTCCATGAAGCCATCGTAGCGATAGGGGATGATGCCAACGTCGCCATGAAGGACAAAATCGACCACCTTATCCAGGGGGCAGGGATCAATAAACACTACATGGTCAGCGATACCCAATTCAGCGGCCAGTTGTTTCAAATGTGGCATTTCCTCACCCCGCCCCATGATATCGAGGCGTACGTCCGGCACAGTCTGCCGCGCCAGGGTCAACGCGCGAATGGCGATATCGAGTCCATTGCGCCAGGCCAGCGTCCCATGATACATTAAGATGAAGGGCTGTTCTCTCGGCGTGGCATCAGCGGGCGAGGGTTGTCTATTGGCTATAGGAAATATCTTCGGGTCGCTGCTGTTCAGAATATTGGTGATCTTCGCCTGTGGGATACCGCGCCGCAGTAGTGCCTCCTCGAAAGGCCAGCCAACGGTGACTATGTGCTGCGCGAATGCCGCCGAGATACGCTCCTGCAAGGCCGCCAGAGGTACCACCAGTTTGCGCATGCGCCCTTTGGATTTCGCCGCCATCAGTTCCGGACTGACATCCCGCACATCCAGGATGATCTTCGCTCCCAGAAGCTTGACAAACAGGGCCGCGAACACCATGAAATCCGGCATATTGTGGACATGCACAACATCATAGCGCTGCTTGAGATGCAGCCGGGTAATGACCACAGTCGCCAACACAAGGAACTGGCACCAGCTCATAATCATCACAGGCATGCCACGACCGAACGTGCGGTTCATAGGCATGCGGTACACATGCACCCCGCTACAGACCTCGTAGGCTTTTTCGCCCGCCTGGCGCAGGCAGATGATATCCATGGCATACCCGCCATCGACCGCAGCCTCAGCAAGGCGGCGCAGCCTGGAATCAAACGGATACCAGGCAAACGTGATGGTGCCAACACGAATAGAAGACATAGTGTTCTTCCCTTCCCTCTTTAGGTTATGGTACTGAGACGGTGCGACTTGTGCGCACCCATTCGCTTGTGTGTTTTTTATTCTTTCTGAGCACAAAGTAGACCCATAGCTTCCAGAGCATGAAACCTGGGGCATACAGAAGCGCTTTGTAGACAGAGCGAGACGGGCGCAGCAGATACAGCGCCGTGCCAACATAGCATGTCAGCCCCGCGACGAGCGCGAGGCCCACCAGCAGTCCCGGTAGCCAGCGCAACGCGATGGCGGCCAGCAGTGTAAGCACACAAAAACTCACCAGCAGGGAGAGGGGCGGCACAAGCAGTTCGGTAAAAGCCTCTACGCGCACAAAATCACGCTGGCGCAGGCCGGTACTGAGCAATTTCCAGAGCGCCCGCCAGGTTTTTCGCACAGGCTGTGTTGCTTCCCAGCGGATATCCTGCGTGCGCATCTGGGCAAACTTCGTCGGCATATGCGAGCGTACAACGGCCTCCGGCACATACTGCACACGCTCACCATCAGCAACCAGAGTGAGATAATACTCGTAATCCTCGCCCACAGAAAAGGCCTGCCAGGGATAACGCTGCAAGATAGCGTGGCTCAGGCACATGCCATTGCCAGTCAAGGCCGCAGAGGCACCCAGCCCACAGCGACCAAGGGGGCGCACATGGTTGATCAGGCTAAGAGCAATCCAGCGCAAGGCCGCGCTGGGAGACGCGTCAACATTTAACACGGTGTTATGCGCCTGCATGCTTTGCGTCCCACGCTCCATCTCTATAGCCATGGCCTGTAAAAATGCTGGATCTACGATAGAATCAGCGTCTATAACGACATAGGCATCGTACAGCAGCCGGTCCTCGGTGAGTTTCTGTAACAGCCAGTTCAGCGCGTAGCCCTTGCCCCGTTTGGCCTGGTCGAAGCGCTCGTAGACGCGCGCGATACCGCTGGCGCGCACGATATCGGGAGTGCTGTCGGTGCAGTTATCGGCCACCACGTAGACCGTATACAGGTTGCGCGGATAGTCAAGCTGCGCGAGGTTTGCCAGCAGCGCGCCCAGCGTCACCTCTTCATCATGCGCGGGGACCAGGATCGCAAAGCGCATCATCGGTAATGGGGACAGGCGTGACTGCGCATAGGCGGCCTGCCGGCTTTTCGCCGCTCTCAGCGCCGAGGCCGACACGACACCCAGATAGAGCACCGGCGCGGCCAGGCATACCTCCGCGACCAGAAGCATCCCTCGTAGTACATTCAACACGAACATAGTATGCCTATCCTTTTCTACGCGATTTCATCTAACACGTGTAGTAGCCTGGCCCCACAGCGTTCCCAGCTATATTGCTCCTCGACCAGCGCTCGCCCGGCAGATCCAAACAGCCGGCGTTTCTCTGGATTGCGCAGAAACGCCAGCACAGCATGCGCGAACGCTTCCGGTTGATCCTCCACCAGCAGGTGCGTGCCTGAGCGCACCGCCAATCCCTCGCAACCCAGGCTCGTCGAGACCACGGCCTTGCGCATGGCAAACGCTTCCAGCAGCTTCAGCCGGGTGCCACTACCAACGGACAGAGGCGCGATAGCCACAGAAGCTGAAGCCAGGTACGGCCGCACATCAGCCACAAAACCGGTCACAGTGATGCCTGGGATATCCCCCAGCTTCCGCACATCAGGCAGGGGATTCTTGCCCACGATGTACCAGGTGGCCTCTGGATACTGTGCCTGGATCAGAGGCCAGCATTGGCGCGCAAAGGAGAGGACAGCATCAACGTTGGGGTAATAATCCATCGTGCCGGTAAAGACAAGGCGCCCGGCTATCTCCTGAGCAGCCACGCCCGACTCTCCTTGAAAGGCCTGAATATCTACTCCATTGGGTACCACCTCAATAAGCTTATCGGCCAGAACACGCTGCAAGGAGAGGCGTTCGCGTTCGCTTGTCACCAGCACAGCCTGCGCGCGGCGGCAACGCGCGATCTCTATGGGTTTCAGCAGGCAACTTTCGCGCCAGTTATACCAGCGGCGTAACCAGGCAACCTCGTGCTTATAGGTGCGCTGGAGCAACTCATACTCGATATTATGTTGATCGATAACGACCTTTAGCCCTGCGGGGAGGCGATAGCCCGCGATCAGCGCGCTCTCAAAGACCACAGCATCATAGCGGTCGCGAGCCAGCAGCGCATCAAGCGCCTCCTGCATCCTGGCGACAGTCTGCACAGCCAGCACATACGACTGTCCGCGCACACTGGCCACGACCTGCTGCTTACGCTTCGAGCGTGGCTGCGGGCGCACAACTACCTGCACAACACGCGCCCACTCCTCCAGCAGCGAGCTATCATAGTCCTGCATCTCGGCGCTATCAACTAAGGCCAGCAATGAGACGGTGTGCTTGCTTGCAAGCGCCTTGAGGAGATGATAGTTACGCGTGCCGGCGCCCCACGTTGGGCGCGGGAAGTTTGGAGACATCACCAGGAGCTTCATGGGCAACAACCTCATCTTTTTTATCTAGCAGGGGCAATTTCATCAAGATCCCAACCAGCAGACCAAGATAGATAACATTGCGATAGAAAAAGAGCTGATAATCGGCATACGCCACGATGATCTCCATACAGGTGACCGCCACGATATACACAGCCATCACTTGCAAGTAGGGATCGCGCAGCCGGCGCGCAATCAGGCAGCCACGTATGATAATCGCCCCGACCAGGTACCAGAAGGCGGAGTAGCCGACGGCCCCCAGGCGCATCCAGATCCAGTAGATGGTATTATGCGGAATATAGAGATAGTACGGATCATCCACCAGGATATTCGGCAGCGTCACTGGCTGCAAAAACTGCTTGCCAAAACCGAGGCCCAGCAGGGGATTTTGGCGCACGGTAAACTTCAGATCATAATCTTCAATCGCACGATACAGATTAGAGCTGACATCAGTAGGATCGGGATGGAAGATAGAGACAATCGCGCGCGCAGGTTCGGCAAAGCCGCCGGATTTGCCCGCGAAGGCCGCCACATAGATGCCGCCAAGCAGCGCGCAGATCACCATGCCAATTGCCAGCGCTTTGCGGGCCTGCGGTCTGATGCAAAAGATGAGCGTCCAGGCCACCAGTATACCTATCAGAAGCGCGATATAATCGGCGCGCCGCTGGTTAGCAATCAAGGCAATAATCAGGAAGGGCAGGATCAGCAGAGCCACAATCAACTGCGACCGGTAGCGGTGGTGCAGACAAAACACCACCACCAGCAAAAGCAAGGCGATAAAAAAGAACGACTCCTCGTG
>JALYVR010000405.1 GCA_030853145.1 Chloroflexota bacterium
AACTGCTGGCAGTATGTTGGGGCGTCAATCCTTGCAGGTGGATGGTGGGATAGCCGTATTGGCCGTGATCGATATTTGTATCTTGTACAAAGTTCGCGATATACCACTTCTCTATCACATCGTTGAAGCGATCCTGGTAGCCATGCTTTGCCAGCACATGATCGAAGTTAATCGGCGGTGATGCAGGATCGTGCAGCAGCTCTTTCAGAATAGGGTAGCCGCCGTAGTGTTCAGCGAAATAGTCCATGAAGAGGTAGCCCGCGCCATAATGGGCCAGGGCCATCGTCATATCGTCGGTCCAATCATTGAGCTGTGTGTCCGGCTGCTGTAAAAAGCTCTGTTCGACACCGCCGGACGAGTAGCCATTGATATGCTGGGCCAGCACCGACATGCCTTCATTGGTCCAGCTCAGATCAACGGGATGCTGGTACCAGTGGATCATATGCTGGAATTCGTGGGCCAGGGTGCTATTATAGTCGGCGCTGCCCGGAATGGTGCCCTCCAGGCTCACGTAAAACATCTCGCGCTCGTTGCTATAGGGATTGACGCTGGTGGGATACTCGTCCTCGGACGAGAAATAGCCGCCGACGCCGCTACCCAGCCCTATGGCGTTGAGGATCGTCAGGTGAACGTCATCATCAATGCCGGGCGACCATTCACTGCCATAGGTAGCACGGTCGGTTGGATAGATCTGCGTTTCAAACGTAGTGGCGGATGATTGCAGCGCCGCCGGGTTCGCGCTCTGCCCATCCTGGACATACATATAGACGTGAGGCGTGATGTAGACCAGCTTCGCGTGAATGCGTGTGTAACGTCGCGTCTCCAGGTTGCTTAGCCAGAAGGCATCCTCCTGTCCCACATGTTCATTGAGGGGCGTGGCCCGTCCGACATGGGGGATAGGCGCGGGCGTATGCAGCTTGAGCCGCCGTGCGAGGCTATACAGGTCTCGCAAGGGATGTGGCGTCATGAGCAGGACTTGTTCGGTTTGCAGCAAATTTTGCAGGCTCTGCGGTGTAGGTGATGGCAGGTTGCTCCCAGGGTCAACCGAGCCGGTGGGGGTCGCGCTGCCAGTGGTCAGGCCACCGAACGGAGCGCAGGCTGTGAACAACCATGGCGAGATCAAGATAGTCCAGGTGAGTAAGAGCGCGCCCCCCAGCATAGATGGGGAGTGCCGCCGCCGAGCCTGTTTATGCATAGCGCTAGCCCTCCAGTTCTTTAAAGCGATATCCTACACCTCGTTCGGTCAGGATGTATTTCGGGTGCGCGGGTTCCTGCTCGATTTTCTGGCGCAGGTAGGTAATATACAGGCGCAGATAGTGCGCCTCGTCGCGGTACTCATGGCCCCAGACCTTGGAGAGTAGCGTTTCATGCGTCAGGAGCCGCCCGGCGTTATTCACCAGGTGGTACAGCAGGCGATACTCGGTGGGGCGCAGGACAACCTTGCGATCGCGCACGATTACCTCGCGGCGCGAAAAGTCGATCTTCAGGTCGGGATCGACCACAATCTCTGTTTTGCGCGCGGGTGCCGGCATAAACGCGCGCCGCAGCAGTGCCCGGATGCGGGAGAGCAGTTCGCGGGGACTGAATGGTTTGGCGATATAATCATCGGCCCCCAGGTCCAGCCCACGTATGCGGTCCTGCTCGTCCTGGCGGACCGTCAACATGATCACAGGCACGGTTGACACTTCGCGGATATGGCGCAGCGTCTCAAACCCGTCCATTTCGGGCATCATCACGTCCAAGACTACCAGGTCCGGTAGATTCGCGCGCACTTGTTCCAGGGCCTCCATGCCGTTGCTCGCTTCCAGCACACGATAGCGCTCCAGCTCCAGGTTCATGCGCAGCAGGTCGCGGATGCGCGGCTCGTCATCTACGATCAGAATGGTCATATCGCGCTGGTCAAATGCTTCCTTCTCCATGGATTTCCCGCCTGTGGGAACCTGCGTCTTTTAAGCGCAGGGGGAAACAGGCGCTCCTTTCGGGCTGGGTGGGAGTGGGGACAGCCTCGCCCCCACCCGATAGCTATAGCCATCGAGTCGCTGCTGCATGTGACAAGAGCGGTGCGCCACATCAGCTACCTTGCCTGTTGTCGTCTGGATCGTGAAGTACCCGCTGGCTTTGACGGCAACGCGTCCAACATGTGTTCCTCGCCTGGCTCCCTGTGGCACCACTGCACGCACGAGATCGCCCGTCTGGTAGCCAAAGTAGCGTTTCTTCCGCTGGCGATGGCCGCGAGGAAAGCCGCGCTTGTCCACGAGCATCATGCGCCGATGGCCTCGCCCGTTGGCCTCAATCAGCAGGGGCACGACCTGCCCCGTCTGGAGCACAGCTGGGGTCGAGGCCCCCACACAGGTTGCGTCTACCCAGTGGGTTTTCGGCAGGTGCCGCTTCACTCGGTTATATGTGGTGCGCCCACCTGAGCCTGTCTCCACAGGCAAGCCCGTGGCTGTGAGGCGCTCATACAGGCACCACCGCGTGGCATTGACCGCCGTGGCCTCCCGCAGAGGGGCCTTCACTTGTGCCAGCAGACGCGCGAGCCGAGGGGGATCATGGGCAAGGAACTCTCCAATATCCTGGGTCCCCTTCGCCTGGTTGCAGGGCGTACAGGCCAGGGTGAGATTGCTGAGGCGATTGGTGCCTCCTTTTGCCCTGGGATGCATATGTTCTACCTCCAGTGGCACGTTCTGCGCATCACAGTAGGCACAGGTGCGCCCCCACTTCTCCAGGAGAAATTCGCGTACTTCGTAACCGAGAAGGTCGCCTTGTTGGTACTGCACACCGCTGATCTCTGAGTTCTCCCCCTTTTGCAGGTCAAATCGGACCACCTCCTGGGAAAGGGCGGTGATGGTGCATAGCCGGCACAGCCGCTTGACCCAGGAGAGGATATTTTCAACGCGGCTCAGCAGGGGTGGGGGAAGCCACCCCTGCTTGCGTCGGCGATTGTGGAAGCGGGGAGCACGGTATCGGGTCTGGCGGGAGCGCCGCCCCTTGCGTACGCCTCGACGTGTGTCGAGTGCTTTCTTGATCTGGGCTCCTCGATGTGTCACTTCAGCTGCCCACACCACGTCGCCTGTCGCATCATCAACGAGGGCCAGTCCGGTGGTCCTGGCCCCAGGGTCAATCTTCAGGCGCGCTGGCGCAGGAGCAAGGGTCTCGACCTGCCGCTTGAGAATGATCACAAAAAGATAGCGTCTGAAGACAGCGGCTTTGCCCTCCGCGAGCAGCCGCCGCGCCCGCCCCGGATGCACTGGTTCAAGGGGGTGCTGCTTGGTATCGATGACAAAGACCTTTGACATGTGTCGTTCCTTCTTGTGCCCGTTGCCGGGCCTCCGCTTGCGCGGGTAATGCTCGCATCGACGAAGTTACCGGGCGGTACTTTCTGCTCCGCACTGGCTTCACCCGTTCCACCTGTTTAACAGAGCAGTTCTAGAGCTTCAGGCTGGTGAAGCACCCGAAGGTAGGTTCTGCACACTTCCCGATAACGGAGGCTGTGTTTCAAGCCTGGGTCTGCTCATGTCTCGGGCCTGTGAGCAACGCGAACGCTCCTCACAAGCCCCCGCATTCAATGCGGGGGTACATGACTGGTAAAAACGCTTTCTCCTTACGAGGTAGACTGAACAAAAAGGTTGATCCCTCGTGCAGCGTGCTCTCAACCCAGATACGCCCGCCGTGCGCCTCTACGATAGCGCGACAGATATACAGGCCCAGGCCCGCCCCCGGCTTGCTCGTGACCGCCTGGTCGCTGGAGCGATGGAAGCGCTCAAAAATCTGTGCCTGGTCGCGCAGCGAGATGCCCATGCCCTGATCACTGACGCTGACAATCACCTCTTCACCGATAGCGCGGCAGGTAACGGTCACGGCGCGCTGGCGCGGCGAATACTTGACGGCGTTATCGAGCAAGTTTTGCAACACCTCCTCGATCCGGTCGCGGTCAGCCATCACCAGCGGGAGCTTCTCAGGGATATCCAGCGTCACACTCACCAGCGGACTTCTCGTGCCAAAACGCCGGACAACTCCCTCTATGAGCAGTCCCAGGTCCAGCGGGACAATCTCCATCTGCAAACCGCCGGCTTCGATACGCGAGGCGTAGAGCAGATTGCCCACCAGTTTGTTTAAACGGTCCGCCTCTTCTTCCATGGCTATCAGTCGCGCGCGCAGTGTCTGGCGATCAAACTCGGCATCCGTGCGTGCCAGCGTCGAAGCATAGCCCTTGATGATGGCGATAGGCGTCTGCAACTCGTGCGAGATCACCGAAATGAACGTTGAACGCTGCTCCTCCTGCTCGCGCTCGCGTGTGATATCGCGCACATTAAGGATGCCGTTCATCGGTTCGCCCCTGGCCGAATACACGCACGACGTAGTGACGCTCACGATAAAGAGCTGCCCATCGCGCGCCGTGATCAGCATCTCACGATTAATGACCGGATGCTCGGCGAAGGCCTGCAGGATAGGTGAGTTTTGCAGGCCCAGGTCGTTCCCCTGGCGATCTTTCGGGCGCAGGACTTCGTAGTAGAAGCGTCCCAGCACCTCGCTCTCCCGCCAGCCCGTCAACCGCTCCATCGCGGGATTGAAGTCGATGATGCGCAACGCGCTGTCCACGGTCAGAATACCCTCCGCGCTGTGCTGGAAGATCGCTGCCAGTCTCCCCTGTTCCTTGAGCAACGCCTGCGACTTCAAGGCGAAACGCAAGCCAGCCGTGAGCTGCGCGCGAAACAGGTGCAACGCCTCTTCGCTCTGCTCCAGGCTTGATATCGCGCCCACCAGTCTCAGGTAATGCAGTGTTCCCAGGACGCCCGCCTGATCGTGAAGGAATAAAGCGCAATGCTCAACCCCTGGAGGCGCAGCATCATGGCCATACCGCCGGTCGCTGCTCACCTCGCCGCTATCACCAGCAAAAAGCGCGAGATGCTCAACTAGAGACGTTGTAAGCATCTCAGTGACGAGCGGGCGCGCCGAGGTCGGCTGCAGGCCTTGCTTGACGCCGGTTAATAGGATGAGCAGGGCCGCGTCGCTCAGCCGGTATAAAGTATACTCTTCACTGCTTTGCGGGTCAAAGGCTTCATTTGCTACTACAAACGCGCCAACTTCGCCGCGCAGCAGTCGTATGGCACTGCCAATGAGAATGGTCAATTGGTCATGCACATCTTCGGATTGCTGCGTCAGGGACCAGGACATTGCAGGCTCCAGGTAGAAGGT
>JALYVR010000406.1 GCA_030853145.1 Chloroflexota bacterium
CTGGTAGTGACCACACGGATAGATGAGGAACAAAAGGTGCTTTTTACCACGTTTTTAGAACAGCATGGCTGTGTGGTGGAGAATCAGGGAGATTTTCTGCGCGTCCACTTTCCTGAAGGCACGCGCCGGGAAGCAACTCTGAGCGGGCGCGACGAGCGGCACAGCATCACCCTGCCTGATACAACACACCTGGTCGAGGTCTACATTCGCCACAAAGAATATAGCATCCTGAATATCCCGGCCGGGGAAGCGAGGCGAGCGGCTCTGTAGCCGTCCGCCAGACAGACGTATTTCATGTAGGGGCGCCGCTCGCCTCATTCGTTGATACTCTACAGGGAGCGAGATGTCGGGCTTGGAGCAGGGCACCCGCCAGGGATGCCCCTACATTTCATACCCTGCAATCGCGCTCCTCTATGAATTATCAAATCGGCTATGAAATCCGTGACGGGTGCCGATCCCCATCACCACGCCACCTCCGCCTGGTCAGATATGTACGGGCACGCCCTTGTGGGTGCCCTGTTCCAAGCCCGACAGATGCTGTTGTTGCAACGCATGCGCTTGCCTGTTATCGAACCCGAGCGCCTTCACAGAGCAAAAAGGCCAGGTAGTCTTTCTTTCTCTGCTCCATATCCTCTTCCGGGAAGATGGGGGCTTTGCCTGAGAGGGAGGCTTTGAACTCTTTGACGAGGGCATCGCGCGCTCTGACACCTTCTACGCTCACAGGGATCATAGCAATTCTCTGTTTCCTATCTATTTATCGAACGTCGCTCAAGGTTATTTATATCTAGTTCATAGCGCCAGATATTCGTATCGCGCCACACGTACGGCGCATGCACAATCTCCTCAAGCGAGGCATCACTGCACCAGTAATCAACCGCCCACTTCGTCGCTCCATGCCCGATCACCACGATGGTTTTTCCATCATAGTCGCGCAAGACAGCGCGCAAAAAAGCGCCGACCCGTTGCACGACCATGGATATGCTCTCCCCATTGGGGAATGGTTCAGTTATGCGTCGTTTGCGCTCGGCTTCTATCTGAGTAAAGGGATATTGCGTCAGGTCGCCATAATCGCACTCACGCAGCCGGGCATCCTGCACAAGAGGCAGATCCCGTTCTGAGAAAGCAATCTCAGCGGTCATAGACGCACGTTGGAGATCGGAACTGAATACAGCAGCGGGCGCTTCTGTCGCATAGCGCTGCCCCAATTCGAGCGCCTGCTGCCGACCGAGGGCAGAGAGTGGCACATGCGCGTGACCAGAAGCGCGTCCTGTCTCATTATCAACACTGGTTGCATGAAAGGAATAGCAAAGCGTCAGCACATTTCTCTCCTATTTTTGCCTTTCAGTATGGCACATCTGCCTGATGAGATGCTACTCATCCAACTTACATAAAGAGATAGTGATACCTTGTCTGATCCATTTATGTTGTGGTACCCTATCTTTCCTAGCATTATTATAGATGAGGAGGATCACAAAGCATGAATGCGTTTCTGACAGGCGAGAAAGTCCTGCTCCGCTCTCTAGAGCTTGATGACCTGGATTTGTTCTGGACATGGTTTGTAGACCGGGAAGCAGTTAAATACTCTCTGGGAACCTGGCTTTTTCCCTGGTCGAAACATGAAAC
This sequence comes from Chloroflexota bacterium, assembly GCA_030853145.1. GTDB lineage: Bacteria > Chloroflexota > Ktedonobacteria > Ktedonobacterales > Ktedonobacteraceae > JALYTT01. The sequence goes on from JALYVR010000406.1 coordinate 1,624, forward strand.
AGAAATGTGGCTGAAACGCACGCTTCAAGATAAAGAAACACTGACACTCGGCGTTCTGGAAAAAGCCACCGGCCAACTGATTGGATATGCCGGGATCACCTCGATAAGCCACATCAACCATTCCGGCGAATACTACATCTTTCTGGGCGCAAAAAGCAGTTGGGGAAAAGGGCATGGCACAGAAGTAACACGCTTGCTTGTCCATTATGGATTTGCGAGCTTGAACCTGCACCGGATCATGCTCACCGTTTCAAGTCCAAACACAGGCGGAGTAAAAGCCTACACGAGAGCTGGATTTCAGCAAGAAGGAGTGCTACGTCAAGCTTGTTACCGCGACGGTGCCTATCATGATAAGATCGTTATGGCCATCCTTCGCCCAGAGTGGAAGGCCAGCCACCCTTCCTGAGCCGCTCGACAGGCACCCAGGTTTCGTGTAGTGCTCTGTTAAAGTTCATTGCACGGCCTATGTGTAGTGGCGTCCCTTGCGGGCGCCATGTCCCACCCGTGCAATGATGCGTGACAGAGCACTAGGGGCGCCGCCCGCCTGCGCCTTTCGACAGCCCACATGGGCGAGGCAAGCCATAGCCCCTACGCGGATTGGGGAGCTTTCGTGTAGGGGGCGCCGCTCGCCTGCATCCTGCCCACCTGCGCCCTACACGCCCGCTACACCTTCTGCATAGTAATAATAGCCAGGTACTGGCATTCAACGTAGGCCTGGTACATCCCAGCGGAACCCAGGATGGGCAGAGGACCTTCGTTGGGAGGGATCGTGCGGCCGGTATACGAATCCGCCGCCGCCTTCTTCAGTTCAAGGCCAGCGCTCAGCACCGATGGAGCGCCGAAGCCTTTTAAAGTGGGCGTCTTCAGGATCTGTATGCAATAGGTCCGCATCGCTTGTATCCAATCGCGCAGGTCGGCGATGGCGTTGTTGATATTCTGCACGTGGCTGCGCATCGTGGCATCGTTGCCCATGCCCTGCTGTATCTTGCCCACTTCGGTCGCCAGCGTATCGATATAGCCGGGCAGCGCGGGCGAAGAGATAATGCCAACCGGGACCTGTAGCAGGCTGGGATCGCCCGCCGGCAGGTCTCCGCTACTGCGTGCATAGTCGGTACCGTCAATTGTCTGTATGATGCGAATAGCCTGCCGCCAGACAAGGCCATAATCATGGGAACCTTGCAGGTCATCGACGATGCTGCCGGCCTTATCATTCATGGACTTGATGGTCTCGAACAGCCCTGCAGCGATACCGCCCTTGTACGGGAAGCCCGGCAACTGGTAGAGGATGTGCTGGATATAGGGAAGAGTAGCCGGGTTAAAGCTTCCCGCATACACCTGCTGCCCCGTGGGCGCGTTCGGTACACTGCCGCTATCTTCTAATGTGATGGAGAGGCCACGAGTGATTGACAGCAGGTTCGTATGCTGGCTGTTCCCATTATAAAAGAGCGTCCCGCTACCGTTTTGGATCGCAAGTTGCCCCAGGGAGATAGTCTTGTTATCACTGCTCTCCAACCAGGCATAGTAGCTTTGACCTTGTGGTGATGGCGCGATATTACGCATCTCAATGTGCAACGTATCATTCCGGCCAAGCGCGTCGTCCTGAAAGAAAACCTGTCCCGCGATCGGGTTCGGAGGGGGCGCGATCTGTGGCGACTGCGGATGTACCAGGAAGATGATAATAGCGGTGCTTGCCAGGATAAAGAGGATCAGCAGGACCGTGAGGACGGCATAGATGGTAGGCATCTCTTTACGACTTGTAGCCACCGGGAGGACGGCGGTCGTGGTAACAGGCGTAGTACGAAGCGCAGGAGGCGCGGGCGGCGGCTCATGCGCGATCATCGGGCGCGTCACCGCTGGCAGCGGCATCGATATTGAGGAGAGAGCGGGCAGCTTGTTGGTGCGCATAGGTCCCGGCAACGGGCCAGAGACGCCTTGCGAGGAGGGCAATGGTCTGGATAACGGTCCAGATAGCGGCCCGCTGAATGTGCGTGCGTTGAGCGCCGACTCATCGTTCAAGGAGACTGTGCCTGCTGGCTGCACCGAGCACGCGCTGGCGACGGCTGACGCGAACGCCGCGGCCGTGCGGAAACGCGTTGCCGGGTCCTTCGCCAGGGCGCGCAAAATAACCTCTGAAAGCCCCGGAGGGATGTTGGCGTTAATCAGAATAGGCGGTGTCGGCAGCACATTGATGTGCTGCATCATGATCGCAACGGGGCTCTCGCTACGGAACGGCTGCACGCCCGTACAAACTTCATAGAGGATAATTCCTAACGAGTAGATATCGCTGCTCTCGGTAGGGTTCTGCCCCTTGGCCTGTTCTGGCGCCATGTAGAGCGCGGTATTGGTATTGCTGCTGCTGGTGTTCTTCACCAGCCGGGCCATACCGAAATCGCTAAGTTTGGGTTCGCCGATCTTGCTGTGGAGCGCGTTCTGATTGTCGAGCAGGATGTTGGAAGGCTTGAGAGACCCGTGGATGACACCGTTCTGGTGGGCGTAGTCGAGCGCCGCCGCGATATTCTTGAAGAGATAGACGAGAGCGGAGACAGAGGGAAACTGACCTTTGCGAGAGGTGTTCTGGAGATAGTGCGTGAGCGTCTCGCCCTCGATATACTCCGAGACCATATAGGCGATGGTGCTGTTGGAGTCAGGCGCGCGCGTGATATCACACTCGTACACCTGCGCGATATTCGGATGGTGCAGGGCCATAACCGCCTGCCCCTCCTGGTTGAAGCGCGCGCTGAAGTTGGGGTCAGATTGCAGGTCAGCATGAAATATCTTGATCGCGACAATGTCGAGCGTTTGCAGCTCGTGTCCCTTCCAGACCTCGCCCAGGCTGCCACTGCCCAGTTGCTGCTGCAAGCTATACTTGCTGATACGTCGTGGGACGGTACTCATAATCAGAACCTCCATTGTGGAGACCACGTGCTTTCAAACGGTGGGAGGAAACCACACTTTCCCAGAAACACTATACCAGAAGTAGGATAAGCGTTCAATAGTTTAGCCTCTTATGCTATGCAGCATAGGCACTTTTTGGATATAATAGCCATAGATATGAACATCTGTACTTTTTTGTAGGAGAAATTGGTGCGTTTTAGTCTGCAAGACGTAAAGAAACAGGTGCATCGGCGCGGCGGTGAGTTATATGTTGGGCTGCATTTCTTGCGTCCGGGCGAATTGCATGCCGAGATTGAGAAGCTCATTGCTTATCACGAGAGCCTGCTACGCCAGCCGAAGCGGCAATTTTCCCAGGATGAGGCCCGCGCCTGTGTTGGCGACTATCGTCTTGCTGATTGCCTGATCGCGACGCTCAGCGCGTGGTATACGTGGCGGCAATGTGACTGGACGGAGGTGGCCGGGCGCTTGCCGGCCGACCTTTTGTTACGCACGGCCGAGATCACGTCGCCAACGCGCCTGCGCCTCACGCTCTTCAACCACGTCAACGAACACTATCACGGCTTCCTCGCCGGCGAGAAACGCGCCCCAGCGTTGCAGGCCTTTTGCGACCCCTTCCAGCTCTCATCGTCTGACCTGGAGTACCTGCTTGTACTGGAC
>JALYVR010000407.1 GCA_030853145.1 Chloroflexota bacterium
AGCTTAGAGATTGGCGAAGACCGTTTGCTCTACCATACCAGCGAACGCCACGATATCCTGCGCTGCCAGGTTACTCAGGATAATGATGGTCACCTTGTTGGTCGGGTAACGCCCGATATAGGCTCTAAAACCATCGATGCTCCCATAATGCCAGAAGTATGGGTAATGGGGCGTCGATGGTTTGGCGATAAACCAGCCATAGCCATAGCTAGAGGTAGGGAACTCTGAGGAGACGTAGGGGGTGTACATCTGGTCCAGCGACTGCTGGGAGATCACCGTGTGCGCATACAGTCCCTGATCCCAGCGGTATAGATCTTTAACTGTGGTTACTAGCAGGCCTGAGGCAAAGAGGAACGACATGTTCGGCGCGACAGACCAGCCCAGATCGTCTGCTTTAAGCTGCCAACTTGCGTATCCTATTGAATGATCCGGCATGGAAGAATAGTTCGCGAAAAAGCCGCTGCTGTTCATCTGCAATGGGGTAAGGATTGTCTGCTGTATGAATGTACTGTATGGTTGGCCTGAAGCCCGCTCGACAACGATGCCTAAAATTTGGAAGCAGACGCTGCAGTAGCTGTACTGGCTGCCTGGTGTGAAGGCCAGAGGTACACCGTTGTAGCTGGCGATAAAGGCCGTGGGCGAAGCAATTGACACGCGCGAGTTATCCAGTTGGGGAATGCCAGACGTGTGAGTTAACAGGTGATGGATCGTCAGTGGACGCCAGGCGGCGGGACAATAGGGCAGGTAGTTACAGAGGGGATCATGCACATGCAGCTTGCCGCGCTCCTGCAAGATCATAATTGCCGAGGCGGTAAATTGCTTGGTAAGGGACCCGATATGAAACCTGGTCTGCGGCGTGTTGGGTGTATTATTATCCCAGTTAGCCATGCTGTAGCCTTTGCTGAAGAGCACCTGGCCGTTCTGTGCGATCAGGACCGAGCCGCTGAACTGATGCCCCGATACTTTGTTTGTGAACAGGCTATCCACCTGCGAGGTCAGTTGTGCTGTGTTCTGGGTGGGAGTCGCCGCTACAGTTGGGCTGGGGGCCGTGGTTGGCGATGGTTGCTGTGCGTGGATGATTGCCTGTGGGCGTGAGCGTGAGCGTGGGCCAGTTGCCGGGGCACGCGTAAGGACCACGAAATCGACGATGCTTGATAGCGTCAGTAGGAGCGAAAGCACCAGCAGGATGATGCCTACTATGCGCCATCGCCGCCGTTCAGGTTGGCGCTCAGGTTGCTGTGCGGGCTTTGGTAGATGCCGTACCGGTTGCTCTGTTACCATGATCTTTGCTCCCAGGGAGATAAAAAGTGCTGTATACACATATGTCTTTATTATCAAAGAAAAAACATAGGATGGAAAGGGTAGTCAGGTGATCTTCAGGTAGAGATTCGGTTAAGTTTGGACGGTTCCACGGCCCAAATGTTTCTAGTATATACTACGAACTCTTTACCACAATTATAACAAAAAATTGCCCCATGACAAAGTACTTATTTCTTGCTACCAGGACGATGGATAAGTCGGCACGCAGGCGGGTTAAATTGTTATCTTTAAGTGAATGGTGTATAATGTACGCTAAGTCAGCAAGGGGCGAGAATAGTTTTATGGTAAAGTAGGAGCAGACTCCCTTGTGAGAACTGGCCTTATTCAGCGATAGTGTTCATCCACAGAAAGGGCGATGTATGAGTACAATACGGCAGCCTGAGAGCGACCGCGTGTGGTCCGTCGAAATGAACGGCATTAATCCCATCGATCAGCAGGAGCGCCATGGGAGGCCGCTGGAATTATTCTGGGTCTGGTTTGCCGGCAATATCGGCATCCTGGGCGTGGTCTACGGGGCGCAGTACCTGGCCGGGAACGGCTTGAACCTGTGGCAAAGTCTCTTTGTCGGGCTGGTGGCTACCGCAGTCTCCTTTATCTTCGTGGGTATCCTCAGCATTCCCGGTGTCTGGGGCGGCGCGCCGATGCTCACTCTTTCGCGTGCTGTCTTCGGGACGCGCGGCAACATCGGGCCGACACTGGTGAGCTGGATCAGCCTGGTTGGCTGGGAGACCATCCTCGTGATTACCTCCGCGTACGCGCTGCTGGCGCTTCTGCGTGTTATGGGCGTGCAAACCAATCCCTTCTGGACCTTTGTCTGCATTCTCGTGCTGGCGGCGGCGGTGGTGGCCTGCGGGTACTGGGGACATGCCACGCTCATCTGGCTGCAACGTGCTGCAACCTGGGTCTTTGGCATTCTTACCGTCGTGATTATTGTGTTTCTTGTGCCTCAGACCGACTGGCACAAAGTGTTGAGCCAGCCCATGGGTCCCTGGGATACGGGCCTGGTGACGGCCTTCATCATCGTCATGGCAGCCACGGGTATCGGCTGGATTAACACCGGCGCGGATTATGCACGCTACCTGCCACGCAGGAGTTCAGGGCGCGCGATTACCCTCTGGACCACGCTTGGCGGCACATTGCCGCTCTACGTGCTCATGATCGTTGGCGTGCTCCTGGCTTCGCACAAGACTGCGGTGCTGACTACGGCGGACCCGCTCTCTACCATTCAGCAGGCGTTGCCATCCTGGCTGTCTATCCCCTACCTGCTCGTGGCTATTGGTGGGTTGCTGGCGGGCGCCGCGCTCGATATCTACTCGTCGGGTCTCAACCTACTGGCGATGGGTATCCGTATGAAGCGTCAGTACGCCGTGCTCATTGATGGTGTCTTGATGGTCCTCGGCGCGATCTACGTGCTGCTGATTCGCAATGATTTTCAGGGCGCCCTCACCAGCTTCCTGCTCTTGCTAGCCGACGCGCTGACGGTCTGGGCGGCGATCTTCCTGATCGATATGATCTGGCGCCGCAGCTATGACAAGAAGAGTCTGCAGACTATGGGGCCGGCCAGCTCCTACTACTATACTGCCGGCTTCAATATTCCTGCCTGTATCGCCTGGGTGGTCGGCATTGTGGTGGGCCTGCTTTTTACCTCGTCGGCCTTCTTCAACGGTCCTCTGGCCAAAGGCATCTTTGTCAGCACCAGTCTAGGCTACCTGCTTGGGGCGGCAGTGAGTATCGTTCTCTACCTTGTGTTGAGGCCGCTCTTCCGTTATAAGCAGGCCGCTTTGCTGGAGGATGCGCTATCCGCGTAATTGGGACCTGGCGCCCGCATTGTCGGCGGACAAGAGGAGCCGAAGGAGCGCCAGGTCCCATCCGCGTAGGGGCGCTGCTGGCCTGCGCCCGGCCCCTACGCGGATGGGGGCTCACGTGTCGAATGAAGGTGGTCAGAGCAATAGTCATACGAGAAGGTGAGATGCGATGCGTAGAGTTCCTGTGATAGACATTACCGATCTGTACATTCCTACGCAGGATGCGGCAGATAACTTTGACTTGATTATGCCGTATGCTCTGCCGGAAATCGAGCTACGCGCGGTGATTTTCGATACGACCGAGAAAATGCGTCAACCTATCTCTCAGCATCTTGGTTTTGAAGACGCCAACGGACCTCGTGATCCTGGCTTTATCGCGGTGATGCAGCTCAACTATATCTTCGGGCGCGCCGTTCCCTGTGCCACCAGCCCCTTTTCTCCCCTGCAAGCGCCTGACGATCCGATGCGTGATGTGCCAGCGTTTCAGCAGCAAGGGATCGAACTCATCCTGGAAACGTTGCGGCGCAGTGAGTGTCCGGTGGCTATCATGACGCAGGGATCGCTGCGCGCGCTGGCCGCCGCCTACAATCGCGAACCTGAACTCCTGCGCGCGAAAGTTGAGCGTATCCACATCTCGGCTGGCGCCGTAGGGACACAGTCTATAGCGACCGTGCCGGATTTCCTGGAATGGAATGTCAGCCTGGACCCCCATGCCTTCGTGTGCCTGCTGCGCAGCCAGTTACCCATCGCGCTCTATCCCTGCGCGATGGAGGAGGGTCCCTTTGGCTATGGACGGCATACGAGTTTCTGGCAGATGACCGATATGCGCTTTATCGCGCAGATGCACCCCCGGTTGCGCCGCTACCTGGGCTATGCCTTTGGTCGCCTCTCGCGGATAGACTTCTTGAGGGCTATGGATGCTGATCTACCAGAGGCGCTTATGGAGCAGATCTATACCCTTTCAGACCCGGCTCACCCCGATAGACGGCACTATGTCTGGGAGAGCGGTCTCTGGACGAATATCACGGCTCGCCTCCTGGTGCGTCGCCAGGCAGGAGAATATCGTCTCATACCACGCGACGAGTTGTTGTCAACCGATGTGGTGCTGCCCAACGAGTTGCGCCCCTGTCACCTGGATGTGCGCGACGATGGCCGCTTTGCCTGCACCCTTACCGGCGAACCCACCACCAGCGCGCTCTATGATCGCGGCGATCCATTCGAGAATGAGCACGCGTTCCGTCAGGCGCTCACGACGCTCTATACCTCGTTTGCGCCTGCGTAAGATGTTTGCCTGCAAGCTTGCTGATTCACTCAGTAGCTGTTTCCCGAATACTGGGCGTTCTCAAAATCGCTGGCTACTCCTGAAAGATAGAGCGCAATGGTTTCACTCTGACGAAGCATCTGGTTGAAGAGGGCCCACCATTCAGCCATATCTTGTTGGAATTGCAGCCTGCCTGTCCCTTGCCAGTCATATTCAAGCTGATTGGCTGGGCGATATACTGCTGAAACCCCATACTGCGCGAAATCGGTTTGTACCTGTGTAAAGTCCTGCGCTAGCCTGCGCAGAAGGTCGGTATCCAGGTGGATCTGTGGCATGTTTTTCTTTCCGCAAGATCTCCTCATTGCGGTGAAACGCGTGAGATGACCTGCTCATAAGACGTTATGCGCTCTTCCTCCTCTTTATCGGATACTTTGGGGAAAACTCAAGAGCTGCCTGCTCTCTTTACGCTTCCAGGTTCCTATTTCTTCTCCTAAGAAATGCAAGGTAGGCCCGGCGTGACCTGCCTTCAGGCCGTGTCAGGGTGCGCCTGATGAGCAGGCTAAAGAAGATCACAGACAAGGCTAGCGCAATGATGCTGAGGATGAAAATAGAGAGTCTTTATCTCGTCCAGCTATGATTTTGAGTGCAAGAATGTATTCTCTCGTTGGAGCATGGATGTGTAACGGCCCAAATCGTTTCCATAATTTGCCATTAGGGATAATAACTTCATCATACATAAGCATCTGTGCAACATAATTGAACCAGTCTGGATTGAGC